>CAYMRG010000071.1:0-13981 GCA_964392555.1 uncultured candidatus Brocadiaceae bacterium | reverse complement strand
CGACGTGCGCGACGGACCGCAGCAGCGCATCCATGACGCTCAACGGCTGGCGGCGGATCGTGACGTTCTGCGTCCAGACCTCGGGCCCGGCGCGATCGACGTCGGCGAGCGCCAGGTCGACGATCCGCCACGCTTCGGCCCAGCCCGCGAGCAGCGCCGCGCGATCGAGGCCCTGCGGCTCGAACTCGCCGTCGCGGTCGCGCCACTCCTTCTCGCCGTCGCTGGTCAGGAAGTCGGTGAAGCGCGACTTCAGGTTGCCGATCAGGTGACCCATCGTGATCGCGATCGAGTTGCCGTCATCGTGCGGCACGTGGTCGAGGTCGCCGTCGGCGACCTGGGCGATCGCGAGTTCGACGAGGCGGCGGTAGCGCTGGTATTCGGTGCGGATCGACGGCAGCAAGTCCATGGCAGTCCTCACATCGGGGGCAGCGAACGCCGCGCGCGCCGCTCGTCTTCGTCGGCGTCGACGCGGTGGGTGAGGCGTTCGAGGCGGTCCTCGAGCACGCGGATGCGGTCCTGCAGCGCGCGCGCGTAGTGCATCGCCAGCAGCGCGACCCAGCACAGGCCGAGCGCGAACGAGACGACGCCGATCGTAGGCGCCGACCAGCCGATCAGGTACTTCTTCGCGAGCTGTTCGAGGAACAGCGCGCCGATGACCAGCGCGGCCATGCGCAGGTGGAACGTCAGGTCGTTCGGGAACCGCATGGCGCGAGCCTCGCGCCGCGGCGCGTCCGGCGCGAGATCGAAAGCGCGGGTTGGTTTCGCCGGTCGCCGCGGCGACGATGCCCCGATGGGATCCGCTGCCTGGTTGCCCTGTTGGTTGGTGCTGGTCGCCGCCTGCGCTGCGCCGCCGTCGCCGCCGGCTGCCGCGCAGGCCGCGTCGCCGCGCGATTTCGTCGGCTGCTTCCGCGGCCCGCTGCAACTGCGCGGCGGGTCCGGCGCGCCGTCCGTGACCATGCAGTTGCTGGTCGAACCGCTCGACGGATCGGCGGATCGGCTCCGCTGGCAGCTTCGCTACGGCGAGCACGATGTGCGCGACTACGTGCTGACGATCGACGACGCGGCCACCGGCCGGTGCACGATCGACGAACAGAACGGCATCGCGCTCGCCGGCAGCTTCGCCGACGGCGAATTGGTGACGGTGTTCGAGGTCGGCGGCCAGGTTCTCGACTGCCGCTACCGGCTGGTCGGCGAAGACGTCGAGTTCGCGCTCGAGGCGGTCGATCGCGGCGCGGGCACGGCGACGGGGCAGGGCGTGACGACGTTTGCGAAGGTGGCGTGGCAGCGCGCGCTGCTGCGGCGGCAGTGAGCCGCTGCGACCGCGCGACGATGCCAGCTCGGCACCGGCCCCTTACTTCGACTGCCTGGCGAACGCCTTGAGGTCGATCTCGACCAGGTCCAGGTCCTCGATGCCCGCGATCTCGAGCCAGCGCTGGTCGATTTCCGGGCCCGCAGCGGCGCGCGCGGCCACGGCTGTCGCGTAGTGTCCGCTCGCCCACGCGGTGAGGCAGCGACCGGACTCGAAGTAACTCGGCGCATGGCCCGCCAGGCCCTTCTCCTGGTAGCCGGCGAACATGCGCTCGAGGGCCTTGTCGACGTTCCGCGCGTTCCAGATCCAGCGCGGCCGGGAATGGATCGCGACGACCTGCTGCATGGTGAGCGCATACCAGAGCGGGAGTTCGGTGTCGAAACGGCCCGAATCGAGGCACTCCTGGGCGAAGCGATACATCGCCGGAAGCGAGCCGGTGAAGCCCGGTAGCAAGCTGTCGACGAAAGCGTTGAGCGCCGGTGTGCAGTCGATCTGGACGTCCAGGGCGCGATCCAGCCACACGCGCGGGGAATTCTCGCCGTCGAGCTGCAGCATCGCGGTGATGGTGATCATGCCGACCGCCGCTTCCGGCAACTCGGGATGCAATTCGTAGGCCTTCAGCAGGTGGGCCTTGGCGTCGTTCGCCTGCTGGATGCGGACGCGGTCGGCACTCTCGACGTAGCGCGCGAGGCGGGCGAGGTGCAGCCCGGTGGCGGCGTGGACGATCCACGGGTCGGCGTCCGCGATCTCGGCCATTTTCGTGAACACGTCGGCGGTGGCCCAGGCGGTGCCAGGGAAGAGCCACCTGGTGGTCCCGAACAGGCAGCTGATGAACTGGCAGCGGTCCTCGCCAGCGAAGATCGGATCGCTGATGGCTCGAGCCATGCGATCCCGCATTGCGCTCAGGAGGCCGTCGCCGAGGTCGCTGCGGCCCGCGGCGCGCGCGAGGTACCACAGCCGACTCTTGACGAACCACTGGAAGGCCGGCGTGTACAGGGCTTCGATGCCCTCGTCGGCCTCGAAGGTGCGCCGTAGGCGTTTGCTCGCCGAATCCTCCGGGCAGGCCCAGACGGCCAGGAAGAGGACCAGCGGATCTTCGCACTTGCCGTCGAGGAGCTTGCGCGCCAGGGCGTGTGTCGTTTCGCTGGTCGCGTCGTCGACCAGCTCGCCCGCACGTTCGAGCAGCGCCCGCGCGTCCGCGTCCCAGCGCGCATCGTGCTTGCCGAACCGCTCATAGGCCGCGACGTAGGAGCGACCGAACCACGCGGCCCGCGCCTCCTTGACCTGCCGCGCGGTCCGGGCGTGATCGTGAGACGCCAATGGGCGTGCGATGTCGACGCCGGGATAGGCGGCGGTCTCGTATCCGGCGAAGTAGTCGAGCGAGGGGATCTCCGCCGGCACGTAGTGCTGCATGTGCGGCCGCAGCGTCTTGTAGAGCCATGCCAGGGAAATCGAATAGAGCTGGAGGACCGGCTCGCTGATCACCTCCCTCTGCCGTTCGTACTCGGCCGCCGCTTCCTCCACCTTGCCACCCAGGGCGAGCCGGGCGATCTCGTGGGTGGCCGCCCGCGTCTTCTGCTCCTGGTTCGTTGCGTTCGCTGTGTAACCCTTCGCCATCTGCTCGAGCCGCTCCTGCACTGCGGAGCGCTTCCAGAATGCAGTGGGATCCCTGGCGTCGAGCGACAGGAGCCGCATGCAGCTCACGAACGTCTCCGGAACCGCCGTGTCGAACCGGCCGGTGGTGAGTCACTCCTCGCCGAAGTCCTGCAGGGCGCGAGGTGAGCCTCCCCAGCGCGGTTGCAGGTAATGCGCATAGTTGCCGTAGGCTTCCTCGTAGTCGAACTGGGCGGCGACTGCGCGATCGAACCATACGCGCAGTCGCGTGCCGCCACCGACCACACCGAGGTTCGCCACCATCATGGTCGGTGCTTCCGGGCAGTCAGGGCAGAGCTCGTAGGCCCGTTCGCCCGCGGCCAGGCCTGCCTTGACGTGCTCGAGGAAGCGGTTGCGCTCCCGCTCGCCGATCGACGCCGCGGTGACCTGACCGCGCTCCGCCCAGGCCAATGCGTTCTCGATTTCCGCACGCCAGACCAGGAGCGCATAGACCGGTCGTGCGGCTGCGGCTTCGAGGGCCTCGAGGTGATCCAGTTGCCCTGCGTCGGACGAGAAGGTCCGTTTCAGCGCGCCGAGGAGAAGCCGCTCGTTGCCGGCGGTGAACTCGTCGGAGGCGACCATGTCCTTCAGCCGCTCCAAGCAGGCGTCCTCGAATTGCCGCGCGAGATCCGTGCGGCGGATACGGTTTGCGACCTCCCAGCAGGTCTTCTCGAGCAGGAAGCGGGCCGCGGAGCCCTTCAGTCGTTCGCGTAGTCCGGGAGCCGTTCTCTCCAGGAAGCGTGCGCCGGCGGTCCTATCACCCTCGAGCTGGCGGACGAATCCTTCGACCCAATCGAGGATCGGATCGTGGCAGCCGAGAGCAAGCAGCTCCCTCGCTCCGGTGTGCAATGCGTTGCACGAATCGCTGCTGTAATGGCGAATGTGCCAGCAGTGGGCAAAGAGGCCCAGGAGCTTCTCGAGCTGTGGCTGCCACTTCGCCTGGTATCCGTCCTGGGAGCTGCATTCGCGAAGCAGCAAGCCGGCCCAGGCCTTCTGGTACTGGTCCGACCAGGTCGCATGGGTGCGGGCGTCGGTGCCCGATGGGAGCGGCTTGGCGCGATATTCGTCCTGCGCGCGTGGGGCGGCGAGGAAGCAGGACGCGAGGGTGAGGACGGTGGCGGATCGAAGCATCGCGGACTCTCTGGGCGTAGGTCGACGATGGGCCTCGTTCCCTTGGCCGGTCCTCGTCGCGACGTCAGATGACTGGTCCGATCGCCCGGAATCAACTGCGAGCCGATGCGGCGAACCGCCGTGGGCGATCCGTGGTCGCCGTCAACCTGCGCTATCATGCGACCGCAATGGCCGCCGACCCATCGACCGACACCCTGCTGCGCGCCGCGCGCACCGAACCGCAGACCGGTTTCGCGGCGTTGCACGCGCGCACGGCCGAGCACCTGTTCGTCTGGGCGGCGCTGCACATTGCACCGCCGCTGCGTCGCTGGCTGCCGATCGAAGACCTCGTGCAGGAGGTGTGGGCGCGCGCGTTCGGCGGCTTCGCGACGTTCGATCGGCGGGCCGGGACGTTCCGCGCGTGGCTGCTCGGCATCGCGCACAACGTGCTGCGCGAGCAGCTGCGGGCCCGCCGCAGGCGCGACCATCGCGGTCTCGACGGTCTCGCGGGCGAGCCGCGCGACGTCGCCACCAGCGTCGTCGGCAAGGTCGGGCGGGCCGAGGCGATCGCTGCCCTGCTCGCGGTCGTCGACGGACTCGACGAGACCGACCGCCGGCTCGTCGCCTGGCGCGGGCTCGAAGGGCTTCCCTACCAGCGCATCGGCCAGCGGCTCGGCGTCACCGCGGTCGCCGTGGAGAGCCGGTGGCGGCGCCTGGTCGAACGCTTGGCCGGGCGGTTGTCGCCCGACCTGTTGCGTTCCTGACGGCACTCGGCGCCTTTCGCCGACGGATCCGGGCCGTTCGGGTCAATGACCTGTCACCCCCTGGTCCTCTCCCCGAACGTCATGAACCGCTTCTCCCCGTTGTCCGCGCTCGCCGTGGCCGGTCTCCTGCCGGCCCAGTTCTTCCAGACGGCGAACGGTGCCCCGCCGCCGAGCGCTCCCGAGCAGGTTGTCTTCGACGAAGTGCGCGACCGCATGGTCGCGCGCATCGACAACCAGACCTGGGAGCGCGACGCCTTCGATTGGCACCTGGTCGCGACGGCCCATTCGCCCGGCCTGCGCTACGAATTCGCGATGTGCTACGACGGCGCACGCGTGCTGCTCTACGGCGGCCAGAGCGGCAGCGTCGCCGGCAGCGACCTGTGGGCCTACGACGGCGTCGACTGGCAGCAGCTCTCGGTCGGCACGGGACCCGGTCCCCGCCGTGCCGCGGCGCTCGCGTTCGATCCGCTGCGGCAGCGGCTCGTGCTGTTCGGCGGCACCGACATGCTCGGCGGCTTTCCGGCCGACACCTGGGAGTGGGATGGCGTGAGCTGGCAGCAGGTCGCCATCCAGGGCCCCGCGAGCCGCGTCTGGCATCGCATGGTCTACGACGAAGCGCGGCAGCGCGTCGTGATGTGCGGCGGGGCGCTCAACCCGACCTACTACTTCGATACCTGGGAATGGGATGGCGTGGCGTGGCAGCAGACCGTGTTCGGGCAGTATCCGAACAGCTCGCTCGGCGGCCTCGTGTACGACCGTTCGACGCAGCGCACGCTCAGCATCGGCGGCATCGACATCGCCGCGGGGCCGCCGCGCAACGAGGTCCACGCCTACGACGCCGTGGCCGGCACCTGGTCGCTGGTGGTCACGACGCCGTTCCTGCAGCAGAACCTCGGGGCGGCCTACGACCCCACGCGCCAGCGCACCCTGGTCGTGACCGGTGATCCGTCCTTTGGCGCGGTGGACAGCAACTTCTACCGCGACCAGGGAGCCGCGATCGCGACGTTCGTGCCCTACGGCGCTGGTTGCGCGGGCGCCGCGGGCGTCGTGCCGTCGCTCGCCGGCCAAGGCGGCTCGGTGCCGACGCTGGGCACCACGTTCGTCGCCGCGGTGACGCCGGTGGCGCCAGCCGCCGCGGCCGTGCTCGCCGTCGGCTGGTCGGCGCGGCGCTGGGGCGCCGTGTCCCTGCCGCTCGACCTCGGCGGCATCGGCCTCACCGGTTGCTCGCTGCAGGCGAGCGCCGAAGTGCTCGCGACGATGGCGCCGGGCGCCGGCAGCGCGTCGGTCAGCTGGGCGCTGCCCAACCTGCCGGCGCTGCGCGGCGCGGTGTTCTTCATGCAGGCCCTGGTGCTCGATCCGGCGGCGCCCAACGGCCTCGGCGCGGTCAGCAACGGGGCGTTCGGCGTGCTGCAGTAGCCGCACCGAGAAGCGGCGGAGAGCGAGGAACGGGCGGCGGTCAGCGACCTGGGCGTCGCGCTGCCTCGTCGATGCGCTGCTGCGCGGCGAAGCCGAAGCGGCTGGCCAGCGCGGCGCTCTCGGCCTCGTCGGCGTGTGCTGCGGCCGTGTCGCCGGCGAACGTGCGCGCCGCCGCGCGTGCCCGCAGGACGTCGGCGAGCAGCCGGGCCGCGCCGCAGTCGGTGCCGTCGTCGGCGAGCAGTGCGCGGGCGCCGGCGACGGCGGCGGCGAAGTGCTCGGCGGCGGCGGTGGTCTTGCCCTGCATCGCGAGCACGTTGCCGAGCGTGCGTTCGAAGTGGGGGTGCAGCCGCCGGGTCGCGGCTGCGGCCGTGGCATCGCCGTTGCCGGCGAAGTGTGCGGCCTCGGCGAGCAGCATCTGCTCGGCCACTTCGGCGTCGCCGTCGAGCGCGGTGATTGTCGCCGCGGTGATCGTCGCGGCCAGCAGGTCGTGGCGGCTGTCGGGGTCGTCGCGATCGGCGCGGAACTCGGCCTGCGCGGCCTCGATCGACGAACGCGCGGCGACGAGGTCGCCGTCGTCGCGGGCGAGCTCGGCGAGCGCGGCCAGCGCGGCGCCGCGTGCCGTGCGCGCTTCGCGGTCGCGCGGCGGTGTCTGCGCGACGAGGTCGCGGTAGGCTGCGGCGGCCTGCTGCGGATCGTCGAGCAACGCCGCGCGGCGGACGCCGATCGTGGCGAGCAACGCGACCGTGCGCGGGTCGTCGCCGAGGCGCTCGCGCGCGATCGACTCGGCGCGTGCGTAGCACGCGAGCCCGGTCGCGACATCGCCCAGCGACGGGCCGCTGCCGAGCGCGTGCAGCTCGCCGAGGCGCAGCCATGCGAGGCACTCTTCGCGCCCGAGCTGGCGATCGGCGGGCGCGTCGGCGGCGAGCGAATCGAGCGCTTCGGCCGCCTCGCGGACCAGGTGCACGCGGGTCGCGAGGCTCGTCTCGGTGCCGAGCGCGCGGGCGCGGTCGAACAGGATCGCCTTGGCGACGGCGCGCGTGCGGTCGGCGCTGGCCTGGGCCTGCTCGCGCAGCGTGCGTTCGCGCACGAACGAACCGGTCAGCGCGATGAAGCCGCTCACGAGCGACGCGGCGAGCGCGGCGAGGCTCGCGGCGAGCGCGCGGTTGTGCCGCGCCCAGCCGACGAGCCGCCGCGCGGTGCCCGGCGAACGGGCGAACACCGGCGCGCCGGCGGCGAGCCGTTCGAGGTCGGCGGCGAGTTCGGCGGCGCTCGCATAGCGATGCGCGGGGTCCTTCGCGGTCGCCGTCGCCAGCACCGCGCGCAGGTCGCGCGGCAGCGCGCGGAACCCGGGCGTGCTCCAGATCGCGACGTGCGCGACGCGCGCCATCGTCGCCGCCGCCGACGCGCTGCGGAACGGCTGCTGCAACAGGGCGGCTTCCGCGGCGACGACGCCGAGCGCGTAGACGTCGACCAGCGGGCCGTGCGCACCGTCCTGCAGCTGTTCGGGCGCCATGTAGGCGGGCGTGCCGCGCAGCTCGCCGCTGACCGTCAGATCGCGCGCATCGCTGCCGTCGCGGGCGAGGCCGAAGTCGCACAGCACCAGGCCGCCGTCCGGGCGCAGGATCAGGTTACCCGGTTTGACGTCGCGGTGGATCACGCCGCGGTCGTGCGCGTGCTGCAGGCCGCGCGCGATCGGTGCGAGCAGCGCGCCGAGGCCGCGCGCCGCGAACGGCTCGCCGCGGGCGCGCCGTCGCTCGAGTTCGTCGGCGAGGCTGTGGCCGGCGACGAAGTTCGCGGCGATCCACAGGCGGCCGGCGTGGCGGCCGGCGCCGAGCACGCGGGCGAGGGCCGGATGGTCGAGCCGGGCCGCCATCGCGGCCGCGCGCAGCGTGCGCGCTTCGGCGAGGTCGTCGCTGTGGCGCGCCAGCAGCTTGAGCGCCACCTGGCGATCGAGCAGCGGGTCGCGCGCCAGGTGGACCGTGCCTTCGCCACCGCGACCGAGCTCGCCGAGCAGCTCGAACCCGCCGATCTGTTCGCGCGCGTCGTCGCCCCCGGCCTCGCCGCGCGCCAGCACGTATTCGCGCGCGATCTCGAGCTCGTCCGCGGCGAACTCGGCCAGGTAGTCGCGCAACGGCCGCAGCCGACCCTCGGCCTGGTCGGTGCGCAGGCGCAGCAGGAAGTCCACCAGCGGCCAGTCGTCGGCCGGCTCCTCGGCTTGCGGTCGGGACGTCATCGGGCGTTCGGCAGAGTAGCGGCTCCCGCGCCGTGCGGGGTCGCGCCAGCCATTGGCACGAGGGGGAACGATCCGTCGCGGTTCCGCAGAATCGTGGCGGCGATCCGGGGCTGGGCTTCAGCGCCCGCCGAGCTGGGTGGCCGCCAGCAGCACTTCGGCGCGCGCCAGCAGCGCCGCCTGCCACCGATCGCGTGGGGCGATCGGCGCCACGTGATGGAGCGCCGTCAGGGCGGGCAACAGGAGCCCTCGCGCCGCGGCGAACCGACCACGCGCCGCTGCGGCCTCGGCGAGCCGCAGGCAGGCGAAGCCGCACGGCAGGACGAGCGCCGGATCCGCGGGGTTCGCGCGCACCTGCGGGACGAGTTCCTCGACCACCCGCCGATACAGCGCGATCGCGCGCTGGCGCTGGGCGGCCAAGGCCCAATGGCAGTCCGCGGCGAGCCAGCAGCCGAGCGGCGACGGGTCCACCGCGACGATCCGCTCCGCGGCAGCAACGGCCGAGTCCGCGTCGCCGCGCCGCAGCGCGAGCTGTGCGCGCAGCCACTCGAGATCGGCGGCTGGTACGTCCTGGCCGGAGCCGGCGTCGAGCCACCGCTCGGCCTGGGCCAGCGCCGCCGCGGCCTCGTCGAGTCTGCCGCAGCGCAGCCGGCTGCGGGCGATGCCGAACCACGCCGCCATGTCGAAGTCGCGACCCGGTGCGCGCACGTCGGCGTCGGCCGGCACGGCGTGCGCGACCTGCTCCCAGGTCGACTCGGTTGCCGTGCCGCGGGACTCGCGGACCATCGCCAGCAGGGTGATCGCGCGGCGGTCTGGGCTGGGGTTCGCGACCTGCAGCTCGACGGCGCGCTGCAGCCACGTCTCCGCCAGCTCGAGATCCGGCAGTCGCAGCCGTTCGTACAGGCGGAATGCGCAACGGCTGAGAACGACCTCGAGCCGCGCGCGATGGGCGGCGTCGTCGGGATACGCGGCCACCAGTTCCTCGGCGACGGCGACCGCGCGCTGCATGGCTCGATCGGCGGCGGCGGTCGCGTCGGTCTGCTCCTGGACCTGCGCCAGCGCGCCGAGATCTTCGACGAGTGCCTCCCCGGACAGGGGCCGCGCCGGTTCCTCGCGGTGCCACTGCTCGTCGGCCGCCACCGCGACCTGCAGTTGCTCGACCTGGTCCGCCCACCTGCCCTGCTGTTTCGCGACCAGCGCGCGTGTCGAGTGCACGCGCGCCGTCACCCGCTGCCGCTCGAGCGTGACGCTGGCGAGGCCGAGGTCGGCGTCGTTCAGGACGGCGGCTGCGGCCTCGCCGCGATCGACGGCCACCAGCATGCGCGCGAGCGTGCAGCGGGCCAGCGTGACGTTGGTGTGTGCTTCCGCCACGGCGTTGCCCGCGGCGATGTACTCCTCCAGTGCCGTGACGGCACGTCGTGCGGCAGCGAGGCTCTCTGCCGGTTGTCGGGTGACCTCGCGCGCGGCCGCGAGCTCGAGGTAGGCGCCCGAGAGGGCGCGGGCGGCCACGCCGGACACCGGCCGGTTGCAGACCTCGAGGTGCTCGACCGCCTTCGTCAGCAGCGCCGTGGCTTCGGCGAAGCGCCGCATCGAGCCGAGCGCTCGGCCGCGTCGGCGCAGGCCTTCGGCCAGCATGCCGCGGGTCGGCAGATCGTCCGGAGTCAGCGCGAACAGTTCCTCTGTTTCGCTGACGGCTTCCGCGGCGGCGCGTTCGGCGTCGGGCATGCGCCCGAGCATCCAGTGCACCGAGGACAGCGACAGGAGTGCCTGACAGCGCCCCAGGCGCAGGCGGCGCTCGGTGGGCCGATCGCGCAGCCATTGGTCGTAGAAGCCGATCGCATCCTGCGCCAAGAGCTGGCGAACCGCATCGTTCTCCGGCCGCTGGCGAAGGCTCGCGTCGCTGGCGCGCGCCACCAGGCGTTCGACGGCCTGGGTGGCCTGGGCCATGGCCCGCTCGGCGATCGACTCGGCATCGGTGGTGCGCTGCCACGCCAACCAGCCGACGACCGCGAGCGCGACGGCGGCGGCGCCGGCGACGAGGACCGACGTGCGGTTGCGCCGCGCGAACTTGTGCCAGCGGTAGGCGAGCGAAGGCGGCCCGACCGACACGCTCTCGCCGCGCAGGTGGCGCTCGATGTCGGCCGCGAGTGCCGCGACCGACGGGTAGCGCTCGTCGCGCTCGCGGGCGAGCGCCTTCAGCGTGATCCAGTCGAGATCGCCGCGCAGTTCACCGGCGCGCTGCCGCAGCTGGGGCTGGCGCGCTCGGGCATCGGACGTGCTCGTCGTGGTCACGCGCGCGCTCGGTCGCAGCGGTTCGTCGGTGTCGGCGGCGGCCCCCTGCGGCCATGGCAGCTCGCCGGTCAGCAGTTCGTAGAACATCACGCCGAGCGCGAACACGTCGGCGCGCGCATTGACCTCGGCGATGCGTCCCGACGCCTGTTCAGGGCTCATGTAGCCAGGCGTGCCGACGATCCGGCCGGCTTCGGTCACCGGCTCGCAGTCGGCTGGCGGCACCAGAGCCTTGGCGATGCCGAAGTCGATGATCTTCGGCCGTGGGCCGTCTTCGCCGGCGACGACCAGCACGTTGGCCGGTTTGAGATCGCGATGCACGATGTCGCGCGCGTGGGCGTGCGCGACGCCGCGGCAGACCTCGCCGAACAGGCGCAGGCGCGCCGTGACGCCGAGCCCGTTGTCGTCGCAGTAGCTGCGGATGGGCGTGCCGTCGACGTACTCCATGACGAAGAACGGGCGACCGTCGGCCATCTCGCCGGCGTCGAAGACCTGCGTGATGGTCGGATGGTTGAGGGTCGCCAGGAGCTGGCGTTCGGCGGCGAAGCGCCGCAGCGTCTCGGGGCCCCCGGCGCCCGCGCGCACGACCTTCACTGCCACCTGACGTTTCACGGGCAGCTCTTGCGCACACAGGTAGACGACACCGAACGCGCCTTCGCCGAGCCTGCGGATCACGCGGTGGTCGCCGATCCGCTCGAGATCGGGCGCCGCGAAGTTGCCGCTCGTCGGGTACGACCCGGTGATCACGCCATCGACGCGGTTCAGATCGGCAGCGAGATGGCGCAAGGCCTGCTCGTAGCGGGGATGGGCAGCGACGAGGGCCGCCAACGCAGCCTGCCGCGCCTCGCCGCGCGTCGCCAGCAACCGCGTGCCGGCATCATCGGCGAGGTCGTCCGGCAGTTCGTCAGCGCAGTGGCCTGCGTCGCTCATGGCGCGATGATCACTCGTTCGCGGCAGGCGGGGAAGGTCCTCCCCGCGGCCTACAAGACGCCGATGGTCAGGGTGAGAGCGTTGCTGCTGGTCGCGGCGAGGATGTTGCCGGCGAGGTCGGTCTCGAGCACCACGACCTGGTGATGGAAGGACTGTCCCGCGAGGGCCACGGTCGCTGGCAGCGCGATCTGGGTGTCGACGACGCCGCCGATCGGCAGCGCGAGATCGAGGGCATCCGGAGCGACGAGCACCGTGCAGCCCGGAAGGCCCTGCGGCAGCACTGCCGGCAGCGGCACCGCGAGCTGCGTGAAGCCGGTCACGGCGATCGCGATCGCGACGTTCGGCATCCCGGTCGCGCGGGCGCGGAACCGGCCGCCGGTCCACGGCAGCGCCGTCGCGGCCAGGCTGTGGAACCCGGCCGAGCTGGTGCAGCCGCTGCCGTAGGCAACGGCCGTCGCCGGGCAGGTCGGTCGCAGCACCGCGAGGTCGTGGCTCGCGAGGCCCCCCGCGCCGTCGAACGTGCCGCCCACGACCACGTCGCCGTTCGGCAGCAAGGCCGCCGCCGCGACCTCGACGCCGCGCAGATCCAACGCCGACCATTGCAGGGAACTCGATCCGCCGCTGTGACGGGCGAGGTTGGCGTTGCCCCCGGGGAACGGGCCGCCGAGGCCGAAGAACGAAGTGGCCCCGCCCGCGAGGTAGTCGCCGTTCGGCAGCGCGAGCAGCGCCGCGACGTCGTTGTCCCAGGCGAAGGCCGGGCTCGATTGCGCGTTCCAGGCCGAACCGTCCCACCGGGCGACGATCGCCGCGGGCATGCCGCCCGCCTGGGCGAAGCCGCCGCCGACCACGATGCTGTCGTCGGGCAACACCGCGAGCGCCAGACCCGGCGCGCTGAGTCCGGCGCCGAGTGGCTGCCACAGCGCGCCGTTCCAACGCGCGATGTAGGCTGCGGACTGCCCGCCGGCGGTGAGGAACGACCCCGTGGCGACGATGTCGCCGTTCGCCATGCGGGCCAGCGCCTTCACGTCGCCCTGGATGCCCAGGCCCAGCGGCGACCAGGCGGCGCCGTTCCAGCGGGCGATGTTGGCCATCGGGACACCGCCGGCGGTCGAGAACGAGCCACCGACGATCAGGTCGCCGTTCGGCAGCGGCAGCAGCGCGCTCGCCCGGCCGTTGAGACCGCTGCCCAAGGCCGACCAGTTGCTGCCGTTCCAGCGCGCCACGTCGAAGGCCGGCAGCCCGTCCGCCGTGTCGAAGTCGCCGCCGGCGATCAGGTCACCGTCGGGCATCGTGCACAACGCGGTGACGCCGATGCCGCCGCCGATGCCGCTGCCGAGCGGTAGCCACGCCGCCGGGCCACCGCGAGCGACGCGGCTGAGCGTGGTCGAGCCGTAGCGCTGGAAGCGTCCGCCGACCACGATTTCGCCGCCGCGCGCCGCCACCGCGGCGATGCGGTCGTCGAAGCCCGGGCCGCGCGCCGCCAGCCACGCGGTGCCATCGTGCACGCGAACGGCCTGGTCGAGGCGGGAGGGCGCGATCTGGTGGGCGGCGAACGCGGCCACGTACTGACCGTTGAAGAACGCCAACGCCCTCGGCAGCGGCTCGGTCTCGTCGAACACGGCGCCGAGCGTCTGCCACGCCGTGCCGTTCAGCCGCCACACCTTGTCGAGCACGCTGGAGCCTTCGATCGCCGCGTGCAACTGGAACGTCGTGAGCCCGGTGTTGCGCACGTGCACGATGCTGCACGAGGTGCCCGGCAGTCCCGGAATCGCGGTCCAGGCGTTGGTCGACACCGTGAAGCGCGCGACATGCATCGCGGCGACTCCGGCGACGCTGGAGAATTCGCCGCCGGCGAACAGGAACGAGGTCGACGTCGTCGTGCCGGAACGCATCGCCAGGCTGAGGATGCGGCCGTTGAACGTGGCGCCCGCCGCCCACGACGTTCCGTTCCAGATGGCGAGGTTGCCGACCGGCAGCGGCCCGGCCTGGGTGAGGAAGCCGCCGACGTACAGGGAGCCGAAGACGACCATCGCCCTCACCTCACCGACGACGCCGCCGCCCGGATTCGCCCACGATGCGCCGTTCCATCGCGCGAGGTTGTTCGCCGGCACGCCGCCCACCGAAGTGAAGAACCCGCCGACGAACAGATCGCCGTTGAACACCGCCATCGTGTTGACGGTGCCCGCCACGGTGCCGAGCACCGACCAAGCGCTGCCGTTCCAGGTGGCCACGGTGTGCGGCGCACCGATGCCGCCGGCGGCGACCAAGAGGCCGTTCCAC
>CAYMRG010000070.1:11870-13993 GCA_964392555.1 uncultured candidatus Brocadiaceae bacterium | reverse complement strand
ATCGCCGACGAACTGCTGGGCGACCACGCGAACGCCAACCACCTGCGGGCGACCGCACGGTTCTTCCTGCGCGCCGACGCGATGCTCGACGAGGATCGACCCACCGACCAGGCCGCGCTGCGCGTCGACTACCGGAACCGCGCACTGGCGGCGTTGCTCGCGGCCGAGCAGGCCGGCTGGGACAGCCGGAGCACGCTGACCGAGTCGGTCTACGATCCGTTGCGCGACCGCGCCGAGTTCGTCGCGCTGCAGGGACGGCTCGGCGAACGCGCCGCGGCCGCGCCGACTCAGAGCCTGAGAGAGAATCCTCTCGAAGGCTCTGCGCGGCCGCGTAGGCGGCCGCCAATTGGCATCCTGATCTACTACTCCCGCGTTGCCTCGCGTGGCGAGTGGATTCGCCGTCGGCGAGCGGGAGTAGTAGATCAGGCCGGTTCGGTGTCGCCGCCGTCGACCAGCAGCGCGAGCCGCGAGATGCCGCGGTAGACGAGGTTGCGCACCGCGCCCTCGCTGCGGCCTAGCCGTTCGGCGATCTCGGCGTGGCTCAGGCCGCACAGCTTGTGCAACGTGATCGCCTCGCGGTAGTCCTCCGGCAGCAGGTCGAACGCCGCCTCGACGCGCGCCATCGCCTCGCGCACCGCGAGGTCCCGGCTCGGCGTGCACAGCGTCTGGTAGTGCGGCAGGAACGTGCTGCCGTCGGGGATCGCGACCTCGTGCTTGTGGTCGCGCTTCTGCGCGCTCAGGTAGCGGTGCTTCTCGCGCAGCTTGTTCTCGGCGCGGACGTAGAGCCAGTGCCGGAACGGCGCCTCGCCGCGGAACTCGAAGCCGCCGATGTCCTCGAGCACCTCGCGGCACACCGACTGGACGAGATCGGGCGGGGTCGACCGACCGCGCAGCGCCGGCCCCATGCGCAACCGCACGAACGCTTCGAGCCCTGGCAGGTTGCGCACCAGCAGCTGCTCGATCGCCGCGCGATCCTGCTGCTGCGCCGACGCGACCAGCGCCGCGGTCGGCTGGGCATCCGGTGGCGGCTCGGGGTTCGGCATGCGCAGGACGATCGCCGGGTCGGCGCAGGCCGTCAAGCGGGCGCGCGAACCGTCCCGCGCCAGTCGGCGCTGTCGCTCGGCGGATCGATGGCTATCGTTGCAACGTGCCCGCCGCCGCCGCCCGCACCCTCGATCGCCAACAGCTCGTCGCCGCGCTGACGGCTGCGCGCGCGGCGACGTTCGCGGCGACGCTCGATCTCGACGACGCGCAATGGCGCGTGCCCTACGACCCCGGCATCCAGCCGACGGCGTGGGACCTGGCGCACATCGCCTGGTTCGCGGAATTCTGGCTGTTGCGCGGCCCGCACCACACCGGCAGCGACGGCTTCGTCGGCGCCGCGCGACCGGCGCGGCACATCGGCCGCGACGAACACTACGACTCGGCGCGGATCGCCCACCGCACGCGCTGGGAGATCCCCCTCTGGTCGCGCGCCGAACTCCAGGACCGCCTCGCCGGCCAGCTCGCGGACTGCTGTGCGGCGATCCTCGCCGGCGGCGCCAGCGACGCCGATCTCTACCACGCCCGCTTCGCGCTCTACCACGAGCTGATGCACGTCGAGGCGCTGCACTGGACGCGCGCCCGGCTCGGCCATCCGGCAGCCGCCGGGCTGGCGATGCCGCGGTTCGCCGCCGCGCCGGCGGTCGCGATCGCCGCCGGCGAACATCGGCTCGGCAGCGCCGACGGCGAGCCGGGGTTCGCGTTCGACAACGAACGGCCCGGCCGCCGCGTGGCGCTGGCGGCGTTCACGATCGATGCGCGCCCCGTCACCAACGGCGAGTTCGCGGCGTTCGTCGCCAGCGGCGGCTACCGCCGGCCGGAGCTGTGGCCCGGCCCGGCGTCGACCTGGCTCGCGCGCACCGGCCGCGACCTGCCGGTGCGCTGGCGACGCACACCGGATGGCGGGTTCGAGGAACGCTGGTTCGCCGGCTGGCGCGCGCTCGACGCCGACGCACCGGTCGTACACGTCAGCGCCTACGAGGCCGAGGCCTACTGCGCACACGCCGGCCGCCGCCTGCCGAGCGCCGCCGAGTGGGAGGTCGCGGCGCCGCAGTTGCAGTGGGGTCGCAGCGTCTGGGAGT
>CAYMRG010000070.1:0-11860 GCA_964392555.1 uncultured candidatus Brocadiaceae bacterium | reverse complement strand
TGGACCAGCGAGCCGTTCGCCCCGTACCCGGGGTTCCGCCCGGCGCCGTACACCACCTACTCGGCGCCGTGGTTCCACCACCAGCGCGAACTGCGCGGCGGCGCCTACGCGACCGACCCGCTGCTGCACGACCCCCGCTACCGCAACTTCTTCCTGCCGCAGCGGACCGACGTGTTCGCCGGCTTCCGCACCGTCGCGCGGTGACGCGCGCGCCCTGCGTCGGTCAGCGCACGGGGCCGGCGTCGAGCCATTCGGCCAGCAGCTGCTGCGCGCGCGGATCGACGCGCGAACTGCCGAGCGGCGGCATGCCGTAGGCATCGCGCCGGCCGGCCCGCAGCCACAGGTCGCTGGCCGCGTGGCTGCCGACCTGCGCGCGCAGCGCTGCGCCGCCGGGGACCGGGCTCGTCGCCGTGACGCCGAACAGGTGCATCGCCGCACCGTCGACCTCGTAGCGGAGGTCGAGGTCGACCGGCGTCGGGCCGGCCGGACGGTGGCACGGCGCACAGTTGGCGGCAAGCCACGCACGCGCGCGTTCGTCGAGCGAGGCCCCGGCACCGTGCGGATCGGGCCAGGCGCCGTAGCCCGACGCCGGGCCGATGTCGGTGGCGAACAGGCCGATGTGGTTCCATGCCCGCAGCTGGTTGTCGACGCGCGCCGGGAAGGCGAACGCGCGGTTGAGCTGCGCGGCCTGCAGACCGAGCACGCGCCCGGCCGCCGCCGTGTGGCAGGCAAGGCACTCGCTGCGCCCCGGCAGGTGCCACGTCGCGACCTCGGCGCCGCCGCCGAAGTCGACCGTGAACGACACGTCGGCGCCGGCATCGCCGACCAGGTCGGCGTCGCTGCCGGTGGCGTTCCAGAGGTAGGTGTAGCCGTGCCAGCCATCGAGTTGGTGCAGCAGCACACGGGTCTCGACGCGCACCGTGGCACCCGCGCCGATCGGCAGTTCGAAGTGCTTCACCAGCGCTGTGCCGACCGGCAGGTCGAACGCACCGGTGGCGCGGAAGCCGATCCGCGACGGTCCTGGCAGGGCGAGCCAGCGCCGCTTCTCGGCACCGTCGGACCACAGCGGCGCGTTGACCGCGTACTCGAGCACGCCCGGCGCCGGCTGCAACTGCGCGACGTCGGCGAACAGGCCCGTGCCCGACAACGCCGCCGGCATCGCGACCGTCGGGGTCGCGGGCGGCGCGGCGACCAGCCGCCGGATCACGCCGTCGAAGCAGCAGGCGTAGAGTTCGCCGGCCGCGTCCTCGCCGAACGACGCCGGCGACGTCGTCGTCGCGATCAGCGTGTTCTGCACCGCCTGGATGCCGTCGTAGACCAACGCCCACACCTTGCCGCTGACGAAGTCGGCGTAGACGTAGGCACCGATCAGGTCAGGGACGGCGCTGCCGCGGTAGACGTAGCCACCGATCACGCAGGCGCCTTCGCTGTGGCTGTAGGACACGACCGGCGCGGCGAACGCGCTCGCCGGGATGCCGGTCGGGTTGAGGTTGTCGCGGTCGCCTTCGAACACGCGCCAGCCGTAGTTGGCCCCGCGCTCGATCACGTCGACCTCTTCACGCGCGCCCTGGCCGACGTCGCCGGCCCACAGCCGCCCGCTCGCCGGGTCGAAGCTCGTGCGCCACGGGTTGCGCAGCCCGTAGGCCCAGATCTCCTCGCGCACGCCGCCCCCCATGCCGACGAACGGATTGTCGGGCGGCACGCTGCCGTCGGGTTCGAGGCGCAGGATCTTGCCGAGCAGGTTCTGCAGCGACTGGGCGTTGTCGTGCGGATCGTTGCCGCTGCCGCCGTCGCCGCTCGCGACGTAGAGCTTGCCGTCCGGGCCGAACGCCAGCGAGCCGGCGTTGTGGTTGCCGTACGGCTGCTCGAACTCGAGCAGGATCACCTCGCTGGCCGGATCGGCGACGTCGGGGTCCCCGGAGACGGTGAAGCGCGACAGCACCGAGCGGCGCGGCGACGGCGCCGTGTAGTAGACGTAGAACCAGCCATTGGTGGCGTAGTCCGGATGGAAGGCGAAGCCGAGCAACCCTTCTTCGCCGCCGAACTGCACCTGCGCCGACAGGTCGAGGAAGGTCCCGACCGCGGTCACGTCCGCGTCGTTGGCGAACACGCGCACGCGCCCCGGCTGCTCGACGACGACGACGCGGTCGGTGCCGTCGGGTGGCGCGGTCAGCAGCACCGGCTGGTCGAACACGAGCGCCGGAAAGGCGTTCGTCCACTGCACCGGCAACGGATCGGGCAAACCGTCCGGCAGCGGCAGGGCCGCGACCTCGACGCGGTGGTCGAGCCCGAACGACTCCCCACCACCACCGTGGCAGGCCGCGAGCAGCACCACCACCAGGCAAACAGGACGCGCAGAGTACATGATCGGTTGCCGAACCCTCGGCCGGTAGATCGGCGGCAGCCCCCGGCCGCACCAGTCGCAGCCGCGTGCTGCCGATGGCATCGGTCTCGATCCGAGCGTCCCGTGGGCGGCTCAGCGGGGCCCGAACTCAAAACGCCGGCGCGCCGATCTGCACTTCGACGGCGGGCGACAACAGGTAGCCTTCCGGCGTCTCGCCCGGCGCGTAGACCAGCAACTGCGAGAAGAAGCGTTGCCCGGCGACGCTCAGGCTCGGCGTCCAGTGCAGCCGCATCGTGCCGGTGCCCGGCTGGCGGTAGAACACCGAATTCGGGTTCGAGGTCGGCACCATCACGAAGTCGGGATTGACCAGCAGGGCGCAGCCCGACGTGCTCCACTGCGACAGGGTGTTCTGCTCGCCGGCGGCCTCGAGGCTGACGAACAGCCAGGCCATGTCGTCCGGCGGCGGTGGCACCGAGCCGGCACGCGTCGACCACGTGATCTCCAGCGGCTGCCCGGCCCGCGGCTCCCGCATGCGCGGCTGCACGGTCGGATTCACCCCGCCGGCCGGCTGGCACACGGTGGGGGTCGGCAGGATCCGGATCGCGCCGCGCGCCGCCGGGTCGTCCACGAACGCGCACCTCAGGTTCGCGACCAGGTCGCTGGCCCCCTGCGCCAGCGCCGCGACGCCGCGACCCAGCGCGCTATCGCTGGCGACCGCGCCGGGCAACGCCAACAGACCCGCCGCCAACGCGCCGTCGACGCGGAAGAACTGGTCGGGCTCGACCAGTCGCGTTCGCCGCAGCCCCGCCCGCAGCCCGATGGGACCGCCCGACCCACCGCTGGAGAACGGACCGCCTGCGAAAGGACCGCCTGCGACCTGACCGCTGGCGCAACCGAACCCACCGTCCAAGAGGCCGCTGGCGAAGCCCCCGCTCGCCCTGGCCTCGTCACAGCCGGCGACCATCGGTAGCAGAGCGAGCAGGGCCAGCTGCAGAGCCCGAACCGGAGAGGAACGCACCATGACGCCGCTCCTACGAAGCTTGGCGGGGCATCGGCTTCGCTTTCTTCGATCCCTGACGATCCCTTGCCGGACTCGTACGGAACACCGTGTCGGAGATGCGGCAGAGCTGCCCCAAGCCACGGTTCGCCGCAGCAGCTCGCTACGCTACGCTGCGCGGATGCTCGAACGCATCGTCGGCGATCACCGCCGCCTGCTCGTCCAACAGTCCAAGGAATGGGGCGAGATCCTGCTCGGCTTCGAGAGCAAGAACCGCTTCGAACTGCGCGACGAGGCCGGCACGCGGATCGGCTACGCCGCCGAAGAGGCGAAAGGCGTCGGCCAGTGGCTGCTCCGCAACCTGTTCGGCCGGTGCCGCAAGGCCAAGATCCACATCTACGAGCCGGGCGGCGCGCAGGTCGGCGTCGGCGACAAGCCGTTCCGGTGGTACTTCCACCGCATGGAGGTCTTCGACGGCGAGCAGCGGATCGGTGCCGTGCAGCGCCGGTTCGCCTGGTTCCGCGCGCAGTTCGTACTCGAGAACGCCGCCGGCGAGCCGGTGATGGAACTGCGCAGCGGCCTGTGGCGCTACTGGCACTTCGAACTGACGTTCCGCGGCCAGGTGGTCGGGACGCTGCGCAAACGCTGGGGTGGCCTGCTGAAGGAGATGTTCACCGATGCCGACACGTTCGGTGTCGAGGTCGCTCCCGAGGTCCCGGTCGAGGTCCGCAAGCTGCTGCTGGTGGCGACGTTCCTGGTCGACTTCACCTGCTTCGAAGAGAACAAGTCCAACCTCCTGGATTGGACCTGAGGAGAACTCTGCACATGCCGATCGCCCGTATCTGGCTGTTCGCGCTGCTGGCGCCGTTGACGACGCTGGCCGCGCAAGCTTCGCCGCGCTTCCCCGCCGACCATGCCGACCGCGGGCTGCCGCGCCCCGACGCCGTGTGGACACCGTTCGCGAACGATCCCGAGCAGCCCTGCAACCGGATCTTCCGCGCGACCTTCCTCGCGCGACTCGTGCCCACCGAGGTGGCCGTGGCCCTGCCCCGCGAACACGGTGAGGCGGCGGGGTTCTATGTCGCCGGCTGGTACTTCGGCAAGCGCGCCGGCGCGACCGGCGACGAGCGCCTGTTCGGTGGCGACGGCCGTCAGCTGCCGCGCGAGGGATTCACCCGCGACGAGGCCGCAGCGCTGCTCGCCGACCTGCAGGCCATCGACGGCGAAGTCGCCGCGGCGCTGCGCGCGATGCCCGCGTCGGCCGTCTGGTTCCAGAACGACCTGTTGCGCACGGCACGGCGGCTGCTCGACACCGACCAGAACGCCGACCTGGTGCCGGAGCTGTTCGCGGCGGCGCGACGAGTCGCACTGCCGGCGGCGAAGCTCGCGGCGCTCGCCCCCACCTTCACGCTCGCCGACCTCACCGCGGCGATGCCGGCGCTCGCGGGCCTGGCGTGGACCGAACTCCAGCGGCGGTCGACGCGGCTGTTCGACGCCGAATACTCGCAGGCCTGGTCCCGCGTGTTCGTCGCCCTGCCCGACGGTGCCGGCATCGACCTCGCCGACTGGCTCGCGCGGGCCGCGGCGTCGCCGAAGGAACCACCGCCGCTGCCGATCGGCACGCGCGCCGTGCTGGTGCAGGGCCTGATGGCGCTCGACGACCAGGGCGCGGCCCACGCCACGCCGCTGGCGTTCGACGTCCGCCTGCAGACGCTCGCCAACCGCGATCCCCTCGCCGCGACCAACGCGACGACGACCCGCGACGGCATCGACTTCGCGATGTGGTCGCTCGCGCGCCAGACCCTGCGCGAACGCGACGGCGCACCGCGCTTCGCCGATTTCCGTGCCGTGCCGATGGACGACCAGGAGCTGTTCCGCGACTACGGCACGTTGAAGCACACGACCAACGCCGGCCAGTGCAGCCTCTGCCACCGCCGCAGCAACGGCCCCGACGAGGCCCTTGCCGGCTTCAGCACGCTGCGGCCGGGCAGCAAGCCGCGCCCGGTGACGACCGCGGACGAACGACTGCGCCAGGCCGAGGTCGAATTCGCGAAGTTCGTCGCGACGCTGGCCAACGGCCGCTGACGGCGAATCGCGTGCGACGCCCGCGGTGATCGTCAGGCGCTCGCCGACGGCGCGTCGAGGCCCCCGCCCGCGAACCCGAGGCCGGTCCAGCAGCGCACGGCTTGTCGGTCGCGCCCGGCGCGTTTCGCGTCGTAGAGGGCGAGGTCGGCGATCTCGAGCAGCTGCGCGGGTCCAGGATGGCCGTCGCCCAGGGCCACGCAGACGCCGACCGTGATCGACACGATCGCATGATCGCCCGGTGCGGGCAGTGCGAGCCTGGCGACCGACCGCCGCAATTCGAGCGCGAGCGCCCGCGCCCCCGGCTCGTCGGTGCGCGGCAACAGGCAGACAAACTCGTCGCCGCCGAGTCGCGCGACGACGTCGCGGGGCCGACGACAACACGTGCCGAGCGCTTCCGCGATGCGCCGCAGGTAGTCGTCCCCGCGCAGGTGGCCGAATTCGTCGTTGACGAGTTTGAACCAGTCGACGTCGACGATGGCGAGGGCCAACGGGCCCGGCGCGCGCTGGCGTTCGCGCAGCGCCAGCTCGAAGTCGGCGTCGAAGCCACGGCGGTTGCGAACGCCGGTCAACGGATCGAGCAGCACGCGCTCACGCAGCACCTGGTTGCTGCGTTCCAGCTCGATGCGCCGACGATGCTCCGCGCGCTTCTCCTCGACCGCGGCCCGCAGCATCTCCGCCTGCCGCTGCAGGCGCCCGTGCAGGCGGATCGAGCGCCCCTCGCGATCTTCGGCGGGATCGATCTCGATCATGATCGCGGGGTTCGGGCCGTCACCGGCGAGCGTGCGGATGCACAACCGCCGCCCGACCATCGGGCCGCTGCCCGGGGAACAATGGACCTGCTCGTCGGGGCGACGACAGAGGCGCAGGATGCGCGCCAGCGCCGCGGCTCCGCCGACCAGATCGGCCAGCACCACGGCTTCGCCGCAGAGGTCCTTGGCGCGCCGATTGCGATACCAGATCGCACCGTCGCCTCCGCCGACCAGCACGGCATGCGTGAGCGCTTCGAGCGCGGCACGCAACACCGCCTCGTCCGCCGACCGATCCGGATGCTGCCGACCCGACGATTCCGACGTGGAACCCATTCGCGTATCCCGGCCAGAGTAGCCTCGAACGCGCCTCGTATGTCGTTTCCTATCGGCTGCCAAGCCCCTGAGATCGCGACGCCAATGGGCAATGGCGCGAAACCGCCGGCGCCACCGGCAGAATGCGTAGGGGAAAACCAACCCCCGCGTGTCAAGTTCGCTGACGGATCACGAGTTCTTCTTCCCGTACTCTCCCAGCCACTTCCAGAAGTCGGCCTCGAACTTCTCCCAATCGACTCCCTCGAACGCGCCGTCGAGCGAGGCCTTGCTGCTCGTGCCACCCGATCGCAGGGCGTTCCACAGCTTCTGGAAGATCTTGCGGTTCGCGTCGGGACCGACCTGCAGGTAGGTGACCAGCGCCCAGCCCTGCGCATAGCGCTGTTGGGCGAAGCGATAGAAATCGCCGCGGCCGCCGTAGACGAACTCCTTCAGCTTCGGCAGGGACTTCTTGCTGCGCGTCAGCGTCGCCAGGTGGTTCCGCTGCAATTGCCCGCCCACCATCTTGTCACCCTCGAGCCGCGCCGTCTCCCAATACTCGGCCATGCCCTCGTTGAGCCAGACCGGCGGGTTGTGCATCACGCGATCGAGGAACTGGTGGAAGCCCTCGTGCCGGATCGTCCGCACCATGCTCTCGCGCTGCGGCACGTTCCAGATCAACAGCTGCTTCAGTGTCGAGGAATAGAGGCCGGCGGTGTGCGGCACGACCTGGCCGAGGATCGAGTCGTTGTACTCCTGGTAACCGCTCTCGCCGGCGAACAGGAAGACCTGGAAACGCGGCTGGTCCTTGTCGTCCTTGAGCGCGGCGAACTGCTTCGTCAGGCACGCGTACGATTCCTCCAGCACGCGGCACGCCGCCGCACAGACCTTCGCGTCGATGTCGGAGTGGACCTCGTAATGGGGCGATGTCGCCTCGAACTGGCGCGCCCAGGCGGGGCCGCGGCGACGCATCGCCAGCATGCGATCGAAGTCGTAGGCCTCCTCCCACAGCCCGAACTTGCACTTGGCATTGCGCACCAGGTGCTCGGCAGCTGCGACGTCGCCGCTGCGCAGCAGCGCCGTGAACAGAGCCGCGAGGGCATTCGCATTGCCAGGGTCGTCGGCGTTCGCCTTCTGCAGCAGCGGCAGCGCTTCCGCCGGGCGCCCGAGGTCGTCGAGCGCCTGGGCATACAACACGCGCCGCCAGGTCACCTGGGGCGCGGCGTCGAGCGCCTGCTTGGCGAGCGGCAAGGCCGCCTCGGCATCGCCGAGCCGGAGTTGCACCAGGGCCTGGAGGTAGGCGCGGGCGTCCGCGGCGAAATCGGCATCGCCGAGCTTCTGCAGCACCTCGAGCCCCTCCTTGAACTCGCCGCGATCGAGCTGATCCAGCAGTTCGCGAGCCGCCTCGCTCTTGGCGTGCTCGCGCGGATCGAACTCGAACTTCGCCGCGACGTGCTCGACGTCGAATGGTTCGAACAGCCACTCGGGCAGCGACTGCTCGGGCCGATAGCCACGCTCGAAATCCTCCCGGCGCGCCGCCAGGATCTCGTCGACGGCGCCCTCGAACCACGACGGCTCGATCTCGCCCTCGAGCACCATCCTGCCGAAGTGCCCGCGGACCGCGAGCTGGGCGGTGCCACCCTTGGTCCGCGGCCCCTTGACCAGCGACTGCTTGCCGAACAGCAGCTCGACGTTCGCGCCGACCGCCTTCAGCTGGGCCACGAATGGCTTGCCGGGCTTGGCCGTGAGGCTGCCGGCCTCGCGCTTGTCCTTCTCGACTTCCTTGTTCGCGTCCGCCTCAGCATCCTTCTCGCCCTCGCCCTCGCCTTCGGTGTCGGCTTCGGCCGCGTGCTTGCTGCGACTGCTGAGGTAGCCCTCGACGCGGCGCAGCGATGCCTTCTCCTTGTCGGTGCCGAACCGCGCCACGCTGCGGCCGAGCCCATCGAAGTCGAACAGCACCTCGACGCCGTCCTCGGGATAGCTCTGGTCCTCGATCGTCAGCGAGAAGTCGCCGCGGAACACCATCGGATGCTGGAACAGGTCGATCGTGATCTCGCTCCAGTCCGACAGATCGTCGTCGCCGTAGACGACGCGGATCTTGCCGGTCTTGGCGTCGTAGGCCTCGATCTTGCCCGTGATCACCTCCTCGGGCTTCGGCACCTTGGTCTCCGCCCAGAAGCAGCACTGGCGATGGTCCTCGACGATCATCTGCTTGTCGGCGACGACGTAGGCCTGGCCCTTGTTCTTCACCAACAGGGCTTCGAGCGCGCTGCGCGCCTCCGTCCACTTCGCCTGCTTGATCAGGCTGCGGATCTCGACGTAGCCGCGGTCATAGGCGGCTTCGTCCTGGGCCGGCGCGAGGGTCGCGACCAGCGTCGCAAGGGCGAGAACACGGGCGGCGGTGCGGGCGGGGTTCATCTTCTTCCTGTTGGGGTCCGGGCAGCATGGTCGAGCCTCGTCCGACGACCGTCAAGCCGCTGGCACGCTACGATCGCCGCGTGATCCGATCGCTGTGCGCCCTCGCGCTGACCTCGATGTCCCTGGCGTTCGCCCAGCAGCCGGGCGCCGCCGCCGCCGCGCCCCCGGCAGCGGCGATCGCCAGCATGCTCGACCTGGTTTCGCCGGCCGAGCGGCGCGCGGCAGCTGACGCGCTCGCGGCGCGCAGCGACGTCACGCTCGCGCAGTGGCTGGCCGCGATCCAGGCGGTGCCGCGGCGCAGCGACGGTATCGAGACCCTCGACGAGCGGACCATGCGCCTGCGCGTGACGGGTTGGGTCAACGGCACCCGCCGCGACCTCGAGATCCTGGTCCGCCTGCCAGCCGAACACGCGACGAAGCCCGGCCCGTGGCCGCTGCTGCTGGTCGGCCACGAGACCGCCGCCGACGGCGCCAGCGCGCTGCGGGACTGGGCGCCGCTCGCCGACCGCTTCGGCTGCCTGCTCGCGGCGCCGACCGAGCCCTACGAGCCGTACCGCCAGGAAGGCTGGGCCTACCTGCCCGATGCCCGCCAGGCGGTGCTCGAGGCGCTGCGCGCCGTACAGCGCCGGTTCGACGTCGACGAGGATCGCATCGTGCTGGCCGGCATCGGCCGCGGCGCGCTGATGACCTGGGACATCGCGCTGCGCAATCCCGACCGGTTCGCCGCGCTGGTGCCCGCGAACGGCAGCCCACGGCTGGGCAACGTGCCGTTCGAGAACAACCTGCGCTACCTCGAAGCGCTGGCGCCGGTGACGATCCGCGCCCTGCAGTGGCCATCGATCGACCCGGGCATGGCGGCCAACACGCGGCGGGCATTCGCCGTGCTGGCGAAGCTCGGCGCGCGCGACGCAGGGCTCGATCCGGTCGAAGGCCTCGCCGTGGCACTCGCGCCGGACGCCGCGGCCTGGGACCGGGTGTTCGCCGCCCGGCG
The DNA here is from genome assembly GCA_964392555.1 of uncultured candidatus Brocadiaceae bacterium. Taxonomy (GTDB): domain Bacteria; phylum Planctomycetota; class UBA1135; order UBA1135; family UBA2386; genus CAYMRG01. The sequence goes on along the minus strand of CAYMRG010000070.1, from coordinate 1,967 downwards.
CGCGGCAGGCGCGACGCTGGTGCGCCTGCCGGACCTCGACGAGGCGCCGCGGCCGCGCGACTTCGGCCGCTGCCACTGGCTCGAGGTGGTCGAGGTCGACCCCAAGGCGACGATTCCCTGGCCGATGCGCGTCGATGCCAGGCGCTGGAACCAGCTCGACGCCGACGGCAAACGCGCTGCCCAGGACGACTGGCTGCGCGACCACGCCGCGCGCCTGCAGGTGGCACGCCGTGCCCCCGGGGTGTTCACGGCCACCGACCGCGGCATCGTCAAGTTCCGCCTGCTGCTGACGCCGGAGCTGGTCGACCAGCAAGGCCAGGTGACCGTGCAATGGGCCGGCAAGACCTACGCCAAGCCCGCAAGGCCGAGTGCGGCGGTCCTGCTGCGCGACTTCGCCGAACGTGTCGACCGCCGCTACCTGCCGACGATCGCGATCGCCGTGCCCTGATCCGGCGGTCTGCGATCACCCGCCCGTTGCCAACGCCGGCTCCAGCCCGGCCCATGCCCTGGCCGATGACGGCGGGTGCGCGCCGCGGAATCCGCGCTCGCGGCGCAGTCCGCGGCCGATCCGGGTTGACTCCCGAGCGGACGACCCGGAGCCTATTCGCCCCCGCATTCCGATGACCAGCCCCCGCAACCTCCGCCGCCACGACGGTGCCGTACCGCGCGCCGCCCGCGAACGCCTGCTGGGCCAGCGCGGCGGCGTCGTCTGGTTCACCGGCCTGTCCGGTTCGGGCAAGTCGACGGTCGCCCGCGCGCTCGAGGAACGACTCGCCGCCGCCGGCCGGCTCGTCTACGTGCTCGACGGCGACAACATCCGCCACGGCCTGTGCGCCGACCTCGGTTTCTCACCGACCGACCGCGTCGAGAACATCCGGCGGATCGGCCATGTCGCCGCGCTGCTGGCCGACACCGGCGTGCTGGTGCTGACCGCGTTCATCTCGCCGTTCCGCGCCGACCGCGCACAGGTCCGCGCGCTGCTCGGCGCCGACTTCGTCGAGGTGTTCGTCGACGCGACGCTCGCCGTCTGCGAAGGTCGCGACCCCAAGGGCCTCTACCGCAAGGCGCGCGCCGGCGAGATCCCGGAGTTCACCGGCATCACCTCGCCGTACGAACCACCCCAGCACCCGGAGCTGCGCCTCGCCTCGGGCCCGCTGTCGGTCGCCGAGTGCGCCGCGGCCGTCCACGACCTGCTGCGCCAGCGCGGCTTCCTCACGCCCCCCGCCTCGTCATGACCAAGTTCTCGCTCAGCCACCTGCAGCAGCTCGAGCAGGAGAGCATCCACATCCTGCGCGAGGTCGCCGCCGAGTTCGAGCGGCCCGTGATGCTCTATTCGATCGGCAAGGACTCCGGCGTGATGCTGCGGCTCGCGCAGAAGGCGTTCGCGCCCGCGCGCATCCCGTTCAAGGTGCTGCACGTCAACACGACGTGGAAGTTCCGCGAGATGATCGAGTTCCGCGACCGGATGGTGAAGGACCTCGACCTCGACTTCGACGAGTGGATCAACCAGGACGGCGTCCGCGACGGCATCTCACCGTTCGTCCACGGCACGCAGCGCTACACGCACGTGATGAAGACCGAGGCGCTGAAGCAGGCGCTCGCCGCGGGCCAGTACGACGCCGCGTTCGGCGGCGCGCGCCGCGACGAGGAGAAGAGCCGCGCCAAGGAGCGCGTGTTCAGCTTCCGCGACCGCTTCCACCAGTGGGATCCGAAGAACCAGCGGCCCGAGCTGTGGAACCTGTTCAACTGCCGCGTCGCGAAGGGCGAGTCGATCCGCGTCTTCCCGCTCAGCAACTGGACCGAGCTCGACGTCTGGCTCTACATCCACCGCGAGAACCTGCCGGTCGTGCCGCTCTACTTCGCGAAGGAGCGGCCGATCGTCTACCGCAACGGCGCGATGATCATGGTCGACGACGACCGGCTGCCGCTGCAGCCCGGCGAGCGCCCCGCGATGAAGATGGTCCGCT
>CAYMRG010000069.1:7945-14227 GCA_964392555.1 uncultured candidatus Brocadiaceae bacterium | reverse complement strand
CGACCGACTCGACGGTGCGGCCGCGCTCGCGGATGTCGCGCTGCAGCCGGCGCAGCGCCCGGACGTCGGCGGGGGCGTCGACGAACACGCGCAGGTCGAACGCCGCGCGCAGTTCGGGCACGGCGAGCAGCAGGATCCCTTCGCAGAGGATCACGGGCCGCGGCTCGATGCGCACGGTCGCCGGCAGCCGCGCGTGGTTCGCGAAGTCGTAGCGCGGGCGTTCGACGGCGCGGCCGGCGCGCAGTGCCTTGATGTGTGACGCGAGCAGATCGCTCTCGAGGCTGTCCGGATGGTCGAAGTTGACGCGCGCGCGCGCCGCGAGCGGCAGGTCCTGCAGGTCGCGGTAGTAGGAATCGTGGTCCAGCACCGCGCAGCGCTCGGCGCCGAGCGCGTCGACGAGCGCCTTGGTCAGCGACGTCTTGCCGCTGCCCGAACCGCCGGCGAGAGCGACGGCGAACGGGCGGCTCGGGGCGGGGGACATGGCGGGCAAAGCTAGCGCGGATCTCCCCATGGCGCACGTCTTCGCGCTCCGCGTCGCATCACGGGCGCGAAGCGTCAGCCCTCGAAGTCGCCCCTGCTCTCCGCCATCATTCGCCGCACACCCGTCACGAACATGCGGAAGCTGCGCGACGTAGATCGATCCTCCTCAAGGTGCGATGCCATGGCCCGCGCACCGGACACTTTCTGGAATCTCGGCGCGAGATCGGCGAGGGCCCTGCTGGGCTGCACGACCGCGTCTGGGTCGCGAAAGCGGGCTTTCTGCCCAATCCTGCCGAGCGATGGATCATCGAATGCCTGGGCCAACGCGAGTGGGTCCCCGAGATACCACGCTTCGAGTTCTTGGCAGGCCAGCCGGACCATCGTGTCGTCCCGGCCCGCAGCTCGACACACCTCGACGAGCCGAGCCTTGAGAGTCCTGCAGTCGTCGCTGTCGTTGTCGCGGACGATCACGAATCTCACCCCTGGTTCGCGCCATGCTTGGAGCTTGCGCGTGATGCTCTTGTCCAGGTCTTGCTTGCCTTCGTGCGGGATGCACCGGAAATCCAGGAGGGGAAACAAACGAGGCAGCAGCCCCTCGAGCAGCACCTTCATCGAGTACTCCTCGACGAGGAAAACGAGGCGTGTCATCGCGGGCCGGCTCCGTCGAGTAGCCCTTGCTTCCACAAGGTTCCCGGCAGGTCGCCTGCTGCGACCAGATTCCGGAGCACCTCGCTATCTGACGCGTGTCGAATCTCGGAGAAGCCGTCACGCTTGACGAGCCAGTAGACTTCGTCGAGTCGCGCTCCGTTCAGGAACTCCGGGGAGTGCGTCGACACGAACACCTGGCCGCCGCGATGAGCGTAATCGCGGAACTCTTCGACCAATTCGTGGAGTAGCTCGGGGTAGAGCTGGTTCTCGGGTTCCTCGACGGCCAACAGCTGGTGTGGGTTCGGGTCGTACAGCAGCACCAGGTAGGCGAACATCTTGATGGTGCCATCGGAAACGTACCGGGCTATGAACGGGTCTCGGAAGCTGCCGTCCTGGAACCGGAGGACAAGGCGCCCATCCTCGGTAGCTTTGGCCTCGATGTTGCTGATGCCCGGCACGCGCTCGCTCATTACCCTAAGCACGCGGTCGAAATGGCTTCTGTGGTGCTCGAACAGATACTGCGCCACTTGGGCGATGTTGTCGCCGCGCGTCGACAGGTGTTCGGCATACCCCGATTCGGCGCTTGGTCTGGCTTCGCTGATGTGGAAATCCGATATGTGCCAGTTCTCGATCAGGCTGCGGAACTCTGCGACGACCCGGAACTCCTTGAACTGGCCAAGGCCCTTGATGGCCAATCCGCTAGGATCGTCCAACACGTAGTCCTTGCGTTCCTGTTCGACACCGTCGCGTCCGTAGGCCGCCTCATTGGTGATCGCCGTGCCCTTGCCCCGCGAGAAGTCCACGAAGTGCCACGGCTTGCCACTCTGGCCTCGCCGGAACTTCAATACCTCACGATGCACGAACGGCTTGCCGCCCTCTTCGGCGATCTCGAGCTGGTAGGTCGCGAGCCTGCCCCCGCTCTCGCGGAACTTCACTGCGATGGCTATCGGTTCGGATCTGCCCCTGCTGACAAGCTCGCGATAGCCTCCGCGGCGTGACACCGCGGTGCCGACATTCTGGGTCAACGCGTCCTTGAGGAACGAGAATACATCGAACAGGGTCGACTTGCCGGAGCCGTTGGCGCCGACCACGATGCAGAGGCGAGGCAGGTCTCGCAGCTCTGCGTGGCGGAAGAGCCGGTAGTTGCGAATCTCGATCGAATCGATCTGCATGGCCAAGTGGCACGCTAGCCCGCGCATCGCCTAGCCGCCACGTCCGAGCGCACCGGTTTCTCGACCCGGTTGCTTCCCTGCGCGAGATGGACCTTCGCCAGTGGGCGCAACGAAAGGGCCGCGCTATCGTTCCGCCCATGGAAGCGAAGGGTCGACTCGCCGTCGTCGCGGCGGTTCTCTCGTTGGGGATGGTCGCGGCGTGGTTCGCGTTCGATCGTCGCGAGGCCGCGCCACCGATCGCGCCGGCTGCGGCGGCGACGAACGGACCGCCGGACGCTGATGCGGCGTCGCTCGTCCACGCCGAAGCCGCGCCCACGGCGCCGGTCGCCGATGCGGTGGTGGAGGCGAGCGCGGCGGCGCCGTCGCGCAGCGAGGTGCCCGTCGCAGGTCCGAAGCTGGCGACGCTGCGGGGACGGTGTGTCGACGGACGTGGCACGCCCTTGGCGGGCTGCAAAGTCCAGCTGAACGGTTGGGAGTGCAACAGCCAGCGCATGGAGACCTGGTTGAAGGACCATGCCGACAAGCCCATCTGGAAGAACCCCGACACCATCACGACTGGCTCGGACGGCGTGTTCGCGTTCACGTTCTGGCCGCCACCGCCGTTCCAGTTCGCGCTCGACGTTGACTGCAACGGCTGCGCCGGAATGGGTGGCCGCTGGACTGAACTTGCCGAGGGCGCGACACGGGACGTCGGCGACATCGCGATGAGCCCGGGCGTGCACGTCGTCGGGCGGGTCATCGATGATGGCAATGTGCCGCAGGAGAGGGAGTACGTGACCCTGCGGCGCCGGGGGGATGGGCGAGCCGTGTTCGATGCCATCGTGCCGCGCGGGAGTTCGCAGGCCGTCAGCAGGCCGGACGGGGCCTTCACCATGCGTGGATGGCTCCCGCCCGGTGACTACGAGGTGACGACGCAGAAGAGTGAACTGCAGTCGCCGGAGCGCGTGACCCTGACGATCGAACGTCCCGAGGTCGACCTCGTCGTCGTCGTGCGGCAACGCCGGGCCGAAGACGCCATCAGCGGTCGGGTGATCGACGAGACCGGGGCACCGGTACCCCGTGCGCGAATCGACGATCGTTCGGCGCGGGGCTGGGCGAGTGCGGCAAGCGAGCGCGACGGCACGTTCGAGATCCGCCGCCAGAAGACCAACGACAGCAAGACCGCCAGCCTGATCCTGGTCAGCAACGAATACGAGGTCGGGGCGGACGGGCCGCGCCAGGTTGCCTGGGGCACCAAGGACGTCGAGTTCCGCGTCACGACGGCGCCGAGCCTGACGGTGCGGGTCACCGACGCGACCCATGCGCCGGTCGGCTCCTACCTCGTCCGCCTCATCCCCAGGAATCGCAATGGCTCCAGCTCGGACGACTCGCGCGCGCGTGCGCAGGGCCGCCACGACGACGGGACCGTCGTGATCCCCGGGCTGACGCGCGGCGACTGGCTGCTGTTCGTCGAGTTCCCGTCGGACCTCGGCTTCGACGCGATCGCCGAGACGTTCACCCAGGAAGCCGGACCGCGGCGCTTCGACCTCCACGCCAGGCCATCCCAGCGCCGCGCGCTGCGCGTGGTCGGCGCCGACGGCGCGCCGATCGCCGGCAGCAAGGTGCAGCTCTGCGACCCGTTCGGCAAGCCGTTGGACGACACGCGCATGGTCATGTCGCCGGAGCAATGGCTGTGGAACGCCAGCGGTCCGCATGCGCGGGTCCTGTTCGAAGGCGAAACCGATGCGAAGGGTCACCTCGAGCTGCGCGGTCCTGGCGGGCGCGATCTGGGTCTCTGCGTGCTCGGCCCCGGCCACCTGCCGCTGCGGGTGCCGGCGGTGCGGCTCGAGATCGCCGACGAACTGGTCGTGCCGGTCAGCCGCGGCGCGCGGCTGGTCGGCAGGATCGTGCCACCGGAGGCATTCGCCGAATTGAAGCGACGTGCCGGCGTCGCCCCCGCCGAGCCCTTCGGCGACCCGCCGCAGCTGACGTTCCGCAGCGACCAGGGCGTCTCCTTCCCGAAGGACCACTTCACCGCAAACAACCTAAGCGGGTTGCGGATCACCGCCGACGGCTCCTTCGCCGCCGATGGTCTGCCACCGGGGACCTGGGAGGTGTTCGTCAACAGCATGGTCACCTTCGGTCAGGGCGGCATCGGCCGTGCGTTCCGGGCGGGTCGCGTCGACCTCGTCGATGGCGAGACGACGCAGCGCGACCTCGATCTCGGCGGGCTGCTGCCGGGAACCCTGCGCGGCCAGGTGCTCTGGAACGGACGACCGTTCGCCGATTCCGAGGTCAACCTGCAGAATGCGGACGATTACGCTCGGGTGACCACCGACGCCGAAGGGCGTTTCGAGCAGCTGCTGGCTGCAGGCGAATGGCGCCTCACGGTGTCGAAGGATCGCGACGACCGCGGCTGGTCGATGTTCGCCTGCGCGAGCAAGGCGCGCGTCGTGCGCGGCGAGGTGACGACGCAGACGTTTGCCCTCGAGGCCGGCACGCTGCACGCCACCGTGCTCGACGCGAATGGCAAACCTGCGGCGGGCGTCACGATCCAACTGAAGAACGACGAGGACTACGACTCGCTGCCGCCGAGCGACGACGCCGGTGCGGCCGCGTGCGAACTGACCGCCGGCACGTGGCGCATGCGCGCGCTGCCGAAGCAGTTCGCGAGCCACGAGGCGCAGGGCAGGCTTTGGGCCGAGGCCCGTGCGAACGGCGTCCAGGACCCTCTCGCCAGCCTCTGGATCGAACTGGGCACCGTCACGGTGACCGGCGCCCAGACGATCGACCTGCCGATCCGCCTGCCCGCGACCGCCGGCTACTGACCGCACCGCGGCCACTTCCCGTGTTCCGCCGCGCGGCCTACCCCTGCGGATCGGTCACCAGCTCGATCAGCTCGCGGACGCTGCGATGCGCCTCGAGCGGATGGCGCAGCGGCTGGTCGAGGTGCATCCGGTAGCGATTGCAGCGGCCGACGCGCTTGCGGGTGACGAGGCCTTCGTGCTCGAGGTCGGCGACGATCCGCTGCACCGCCCGCTCGGTGATGCCCACCCGACCGGCGACTTCGCGCAGGACCAGGTCGGGGGTCGCGGCGAGGCAGATCAGGACATGGGCGTGGTTCGACAGGAAGGTCCAGGCCTGGGCATCGGCGGCGTGGCGAACCTTGGTCGAAATGCGACGAGACTTTCGTGTATTGAGTTTCACGAGTTATCTGTCGGGACTAAACTCGAAAACCACCATGAATGCGACCCCGACCCCACGAATCGGCATCGCGATGGGCAGCGCCTCGGACTGGCCGACGCTGCGCCACGCCGCCGAGGTCCTCGCCGAGCTCGGCCTGCCCTACGAAGCGCGCGTCGTCTCCGCGCACCGCACGCCGGAGCTGATGCGCAAGTACGCGCAGGAGGCCGCGGCGAACGGGCTGCGCGCCCTGATCGCGGGCGCCGGCGGGGCGGCGCACCTGCCCGGCATGCTGGCGGCGTGGACGCCGTTGCCCGTGCTCGGCGTGCCGATCGAAAGCCGGGTGTTGCGCGGCGTCGACTCGCTGTTGTCGATCGTGCAGATGCCGGCCGGGGTGCCGGTCGCGACCTTCGCGATCGGCGAAGCCGGCGCCCGCAACGCGGCGCTGCTGGCGGCCCGCTTCCTGGCCCTGGACGACCCGGCGCTGGCGGCGCGCCTCGAGGCGTTCCGCGTCCGACAGGAGCAGCGCGTGCTGGAGGCCGAACTCACGTGAGCAAGCCGATCCTCCCCGGTGCCGTGCTCGGAGTGCTGGGCGGCGGCCAGCTCGGTCGGATGTTCACGCTCGCCGCCCGCCGCATGGGCTATCGGGTCGACGTCTTCGCGCCGGAGGACGACACGCCCGCCGGTCAGATCGCCTACCGCGAGATCCGCGCGCCGTACGACGACCTGGACGCGGTCGCGGGGGGGAGGGGCGGGGGGGGGGGGGGGGGGGGGGGGGTGGACTAAGGGGGCGGCCCCCCCGCGGCGGCGGGGGGCGCGC
>CAYMRG010000069.1:0-7935 GCA_964392555.1 uncultured candidatus Brocadiaceae bacterium | reverse complement strand
TCGAGTTCGAGAACGTGCCGGCCGCCACGGCGGCGGCGGCCGAGCGGCATGCGCCCGTGCGGCCGGCAGGTTCGGTGCTGCACCTGACCCAGGATCGCGCCCGCGAGAAGCACGGGCTGCGGCGGCTCGGACTGCCGGTGGCGCCGTTCGCCCTGGTCGAAGATGCCGAGACGCTGGCGGCGGCGGTCGCATCGAGGACGTTCCCGGCGATCCTCAAGACCTCGGCCTGGGGCTACGACGGTCTGGGCCAGCGCCGGGTCCACGCGGCGGCGGACCTGCCCGCGGCGTGGCGCGAACTCGGCGAGGTCGCGTGCGTGCTCGAGGCGGTGGTGCCGTTCGTCGCCGAGTTGTCGGTGGTCGGGGCCCGCGGACTCGATGGCACGGTCGCGCTGTACGAACCGTTCCTCAACCGCCACCGCAACCACATCCTCGACGTCAGCCTCTGTCCCGCGCCGGTGCCCGATGCCGTGCGCGACGCGGCGCTCGCGATCGGCCGCACGGTGCTCGAGCAGCTCGGCGTCGTCGGCGTGCTGTGCGTCGAGCTGTTCCTGCTCGCGGACGGCTCGCTGGTGGTCAACGAGCTCGCGCCGCGACCGCACAACTCGGGGCACCTGACGATCGACGCCCACCCGTGCAGCCAGTTCGAACAGCAGGTTCGCGCGGTGTGCGGTCTGCCACTGGGCGCCACCGAACGCACCGCACCCGCCGCTGGCATGGCGAACCTGCTCGGCGATCTGTGGACCGCGGGCTCGCCCGACTGGGGCGCGGCGCTCGCGGACGCGGACATCCGTCTGCACCTCTACGGCAAGGAGACGGCTCGACCGGGTCGCAAGATGGGGCACCTGACGCTGACCGGGACCTCTCTCGAGGCTGTCGAACGCCGCCTGGTCGCGGCGCGCGACGCGCTCACCGGCGGGCGCCAGGCGGCGCCCAGGGCCTGATCACCGCCGCCTGCTTGCGACCGCGATCACTTCGCGCCGAACTGCAGCGCGGCACCGCCCGTCGCCGACCAGACGAAGTTGAGGTCGAACTGCAGCGCCTGCTCGTAGAGCTGGAACCCGATCAGCAGCGGATCGTTCGGCACCGCGAGCGCGAGGCTGGCGACGCCGCCGACATTGGGCAGGACCGCGATCGCGTCGGGGCTGACCTGCAGCTCGCACGTCGGCGTGGTCGTCGCGAACACGAGCGACAGCGGGAAGGGCAGCGGGACGCCGTTCCACGTCGCGTTCGAGAACCCGACCACGCCGAGGCAGATGGCCGCCGGATCGAGGTTGCTGAACTCGATGACGGTCGTCTCGCCGATCCACATCCCCTGGGTCACGTGGACCGACAGCGAGGCCGGCATGCCCTGGCAGTCGGTGCCGAACGTCGCGACCGTCGGCCACGCGTTGGTCTGGTATTCGAACGTTTCGGCGGTGGGATTGACGCCGCCGGAGCCGCCGAACACGAACGTCTTGATCGGCGTGACGACGAACGCCACAGCCGGCGCCGTGCGGCCCGTCATGGCGCCGACCGGCCGCAGGATCCAGTCGCCGCCGTCGAACTCCCACGTCTGCGGCGAGACGCTCGCCGACGTGCGCGTGCCACCGACGAGCACCATGCGGTCGCGGAACGGGTCGTAGCTCATGCCGTAGGCGATGAGGCCGGGGCCGCCGTTCCAGCCGGGCACGGTCGCGGTCGGCAGCTGCGTCCAGGTTGCGCCGTCCCAGCTCCAGGTCTCGCCGAGCGCCGTCGCCGCGGTGGAGTCCTTGCCGCCGAAGTAGAGCGCGCGACCGCGGGTCGAGTCGTATTCGAGCCAGCCGCGCGCGCGCGGCGACGGGCTCGTCGCCGGCGTGAGCTGGATCCACGCGGCGCCGTCCCACGTCCAGGTGTCGTTCAGGAACGTCGTGCCGCCGCTGCTGCCACCGAACAGCACGCACGTGCCGAGCACGAGGTCGAAGACCATCGCCGACCAGCGGCGTGGCGATGGCGCGACCGCGGTGGCGACCTGCGTCCACGTCGTGCCGTCGAACTCCCACGTGTCGCCGATGTCGGTCGTCGTCGTGCCGCTGACGACGCGGCCGCCGAACAGCACGTAGCGGCCGCGCGCGAAGTCCCACGCCGACGCGTACCAGTCGCGCGCCGGCGGGCTCACGGCCGGCGTCGCGTTGGTCCACGTGGCGCCGTCGAAGCGCCACATCTCGTCGCTGAACGTGGGCGGCGATCCGGCCGCGGTCAGACCGCCGAACACCCACATCACCGAGTGGTCGCTGACGCCGTGGATACCGGCGCGCGCGGCCGGGGCGACCGCCGGCGTCAGCTGCACGTGGGTTGCCTGCGCGGTCGCCGGCGAACCGGATGCGACCGCCGCCAGGGTGAGCAGGGGAACAACGGCGCGCATGGGTGTCGGCATGGCAGTTTGACCCTCGCGGACAGCAGAGTTCGCCCCGGCCGGTGCGTCAAGTCGCCGACGGCCGAACGCCGACCGCACACTCCACCTGCCCACATGTTTCGGGTACGGACTACGCCATGCCGCTCGCCAAGACCGTCCGCCTGCCCCGCACCGCGACGCCGGTGTTCCCGGACCGCTGCATCGGCTGTGGCCGCGAACGCCCCGGCGACCACTTCGAGGTCGCGGGGCGCGCCGGCGGCGTCATGGACTTCTTCGCGCCGATCCTGTGGCTGTTCCGCCGCCCGGTGCGCACGGCCGCGCCGGCGTGCGGGCCATGCCGGAGCGCGGCGAACTGGCAGCGGCGCTGGCGCGCCGTGGTCCTGATCGCCGCGATGAGCGCCGTGATCTGGTTCTGCTACCCCTGGGTCAAGACCTGGGGCCTGCCGCGCCTGGTCGCCAAGCTGGTCGTGCTCGCAGTCGTCCTGGTCGTGTTGTTCCCGATGCTGTTGTGGCAGACCGTGCGTCCGGCTGCGTTCGACATCACCGCCGGCGCGGACCACGTCGACTACGAGTTCGCCGATGGCGACTACGCCCGCGAGTTCGCTGCAGCGAACGGAACCAGCGTGCGAGGCTGACCGATGCGGCCGATCCGCCACTCTTCCTGCCCCAGGACTTGAGCCCGGCCGGCTGCGCCCTACTCTCGGGCCATCCGGGGGCTTCCCCCGGCCCGCATCGCACCTTTGGCCTACGACCCGTCCAACGTGTTCGCCCGCATCCTGCGCCGGGAGATCCCGGCCCAGGTGCTGCACGAGGACGAGCACTGCCTGGCATTCCGTGACATCGCGCCGGCGGCGCCGCTGCACTTCCTGGTGATCCCCAAGCGCCCGTTGAGCCGGCTTGCCGACGCGACGCCCGCCGACCAGGCGCTGCTCGGCCACCTGCTGCTGACCGCGACCGGGCTGGCGCAGCGCGAAGGGTTCGGCGACGCGTTCCGGCTGGTCACCAACAACGGCGCCGCGGCCGGCCAGTCGGTGTTCCACCTCCACATCCACGTGCTCGCCGGGCGCGACCTCGGCTGGCCGCCGGGCTGAGCATGGCCGAACCGAACGATCCGGACGACCTGGGCGATCCCGAGGTGATGTTCCTGCCGCTCGCGGTGGGCGAGAGCGACGACGGCGATGCGCCGGCGGACTTCGATCTCGGCCTGTTCGCGCGGCGCGTGCCGGACTTCGTCCACCAGGTGCTCAACGAAGGCCAGGTCGGGCCGACCGCGATGCTCGAACTGCAGACGTCGGCGGACCGCGGCCCCGTGACCTGGGTGCGCCTCGACGAGGCGCCCGATCGCGAGGAGGCGTTCGACCTGGTGCCGGACGACCTCGACGTGCGCGCGGTCGTCAGCGGCGAACTCGTGCCGGTCGAGGGCGGCCTGCACGTCGAGTTCCACGTCTTCCGCGCCGAGGACGAAGACGACTTCGTCACCGAGAAGGTCGGCGGCGTCGTCCAGCTCGCCGATCCGGTCGCGGGCCTGCTGCGGCTGACGCGCCACCTCGCGCGCGTGCTCGGCCTCGACTTCCACGAGCCGCCGCGTGGGCTGCTGACCGCCAACGGCGCGGCGTTCGCGCACTTCCTCAAGGGCCTCGACAACGCGATGCTGCTGTCCGGCGACCTCGAGATCGCCGTGCCCGACGACCGCGAAGCGCTGATGCGGCCGTTCGCCGACGCGCTCGCGCTCGATCCGTCGTTCGGCCTGGCCCTGCGCGTCGCCAACGCGACCGCCGCGATCGCGCTCGACGGCGCGCGCCTCGACCAGGAGACGGTGCGCCGCTTCCTCGACCGCTGCTACACGGCGCAGCCGTTCGACGGCGACGCCTGCGTCGCGGTCGCCGAGCAGCTCACCGAGATGGGCGACGACCAGCGCGCGTTCGCCTGGCTCGAACACGCGATCCACCTCGATCCGCCGCCGCCGCGCGGCCTCGAGAACCTCGGCATCCTGATGGCGCGGCGTGGCGATGCGGCGGCCGCGCGCGACCTCTGGGAGAAGGGCCTCGACGTCGACGGCCACCCGGACTTCTTCTCGCACCTGGCGCAGCTCTGCTTCGCCGAACAGCGCGACGTCGAGGCGTGGCAGCTGATCGGCCGCGGCCTGCGGCGGCTGCGCGAACGCACGGCCCGCGCCGGCGAGTGGAACGATCTCGAGCGCGGCGCCGGCGTGCTGCTCGAGTGCCTGCACGCGCAGCTGACGGTGCGCACGGCGCCCGGCGAGGTCGCCGACGCGCTCGCCGAACTGCGGACGATGCTCTACGGCGAGGATCGCGTGTTCCTCGGCCTGTGCCTGCACGCCTGCGGCCGCCGCCGCGAGGCGCGCCTCGAACTGGTCGGCGGCATGCAGGGCGTCGGCGACCTCGACGTCCGCGACCGCGCGGTCCGCGCGATGCTGCAGATCGACGTCGCCGACTTCGAGCGCCGCTTCGCGCGCGCCGCCGAGATCGCGCAGAAGGCACGCAACCCGCGGCCGGCGCTGGCCGAGTTCCAGACCTGGCTGCACCTGCAGCCCGAGTTCTGGCCGGCGCTGTTCTACTCGGCGATCGTCAAGCGGCGCCTGCGCAAGACCGACGAAGCGCTCGACCTGCTGCAGGCCGCGCTCGAGGTCACGCCGGACCAGCCCGACCTGCTGTTCGTCATGGCCGAGCTGTTCGATGGCCGGCGCAATCCGAAGCGCGCGCTCGAGCTGATCGAGCTGGCGCTGCTCGGCCGCTCGGGCGACGGCCGGCTGCACGCCGCCAAGGCGCGCTACCTGCGCCACCTCGGCCGCACCGAGGAAGCGCGCGCCTGCGTCGCCGCGGCGCTCGCCGACGGCATCGATGCGCCGGAGCTGCGGCGGTTGAAGCGGCGGCTGCGCTGATCGCGAACCCGTTCACTTCATCGGCGCCGCGAGCTGGCTGAGATCCGGCCGCGCGACCGGGCTGCTCTGCAGCAGGTGCTCGAGGTTCTCGCTCGCCAGCCACTCGTAGATGCTCTCGATCGGCGTGCACAGGCCCATGTGCGGCACGACGACCGGCGTGCCCTTGCCGTGCGTGTAGATCTTCGAGAACACGCCGATCAGCTGCTTGGTGTCGGCGCGGTAGATGCCGCCGCCGCTGTTGCCGAAGTAGGTCGGCGCGTTGATCATCCAGTAGTTGGCGCCGTTCAGCTCGTTCTTCAGCGAGCTGAGTTCGCCGTGGCTCGGCACCGGGTCGTTGCCCAACGGGCAGCCGACCGCGCAGACCGGGTCCCAGACCTCGACGGCCTTCAGCTCGGTGCGCGGCAGCACGTTGGCGACGAACGGCAGGCGCCGGTCGGTCATCAGCTGCACCAGCGCCGCATCGATCTTGGGTTGGTTGGCGACCATCTTGCCCTTCACGATCAGGCGTTCGTCGGGCAGGTAGATCGTCACCTCGAACCCTTCCTTCGCCGCCTTCGGCGTGTCGGCGAGGATGTTGCGGACGACGTGGAACGACGTCAGCACGTAGGTCTCGACCTTCTGCGTCTTCGGGTTGGTATCCGAGAACACCACGGTGCCCGAACCGACGGTGTCGTCACCGTTGAGCTGCACGGTCGGCAGCAGCATCGTACGCGTCAGCTCGTTGGGATCGCGGTAGAGCTGGCTGGCCAGCGTCGACACGGCGCGCTGCGTCTCGGAGAGGCGCACGTCGGCGTCCTTCTCCTTGGTGCGGATCTCGTGGATGTAGGCGTCGACCAGCGCCTTGGTGCGCTCGAAGTCGCTCGACATCTCGCTGCGGAAGTTGCGCACGTCGCGGCGGGCCTCTTCGACCTGCTCGGCGATCGTGGCGGCCTTGGTCGAGCCGGCGGCGGCGTCGTGCAACTGGGTCTCGAGCGCGGCGAGGCGCGTCTCGGTCTCCTGCAGGATCTGCGAGCGCACCTTCTGCAGCTCGGTGGTGTCCCCGGCGGTGGCCACGGCCTGCTCGACCTTGCGTTCGAGCTTGGCGACGTCCTGCTGCTGCACCTCGATGCGCGCGATCTGCTGGTGCAAGGACACCATCAGCACCAGCGCGGCGAGGCCGCAGAACACTTCGACCAAGGTGCGTTTCATCCCGGTTGCTCTCTTCCCCAGTTGCTCTCCCGACCGTCCCCGTTGCCGCACCCCGCTTCGGCGTCGGTGGGGAAGGTGCTGAAGGAAAAAACAACTACAGCCGGGCAAAGGGGTTACATCATCGATGCCATGGCCGGGTCGAGGCCGCCGAGGGGTCGTCGAGGGGCTTCCCGGCGGCTTCGACTGCGGTGCATCCCGCCAGTTCGCGGCGGCATTGTCGGAATCGGCCGCAGTGGGTTGCGGTCACGGCGCAGGTCACGGCGCCGCGCGCCGTGCGGGCGCTTCCGGTCCGCGGCGGTAGCGGAAGACGATGCTCGGGTTGCGGTCGGAGCCATGGATGCGTGGGCCGAGGTGCATCGTGACCAAGACCAGCTGCCAGCGGCCCGCGGCGAGGTCGGCCGGGACGTTGTGGCGGGCGTAGGACACGAGCCGGCCGCGGCCATTGTCGCGCAGGGCCGCCAGGATCCAGCTCGTCGACCAGCCGTGGAACGGGCTGATCTCGACGACGTGCTCCGGCCGTTCGGCGCGCAGCAGCAGGTAGAGGATCTCGCAATCCTCGTCGTCGGTCTGCGCCAGCATCCGCGGCTCCAGGCCGACCGCGCCGGCGAACGGTTGCACGGCGCGCGCGGCGACCTTGTGCACCGAGTGCCGGGAATCCTCGCGCGGCGCGAGGATTCTCGGCGAGCGAGGTGCCCCCAGCAAGCAAGCGGCCCTGGCCTTCAACGGCCGCGCCAGGCGCGGCCGGCAACCGAGCCTTCGGTTGCGGCTAGGGCCGCGATGTGCAGCAGCGAGCGGTTGCGCCAGGGGCGGCACCGCGACCGGTACAGCCGGCCCATCCGCTCGTGCACGGCGCGGAGGTCGGCCGCGAACCGGCGGTAGAGCTCCAGGATCGACAGGATGTCCAGGTTCCCGTCGCTGGCCATGCGCGCAGCCTACCGTCCTTGGCAGCGGCGGGGGGGAAATGGGCCGGGTCGGACCGAATTCGTCGGCGCCGCGTCCGGGTCCGGGCGTGGTGGCGGTGGCAAATGCCGCTAAGCTGCGCAGTCCCTTCCTTCCGCGCCCAACCCCGATGACGTTCGCCCCGATCCCGCAGCTGCTCGAGGAACTCAAGGCCGGCCGGCCGATCGTGCTGGTCGACGACCCCAACCGTGAGAACGAAGGCGACCTCTGCTTCGCCGCCGAGTTCGCGACGCCGGCGCTGGTCAACCTGATGATCCGCGAGGCGCGCGGGCTGGTCTGCCTGGCCCTCGAAGGCGCGATCTGCGACCAGCTCGGCCTGAAGATGATGGTCAGCGAGAACAAGACGCGGTTCACGACCGCGTTCACCGAGGCGATCGAAGCGGCCGACGGCGTCACCACGGGCATCTCGGCGGCCGACCGGTCGCGGACGATCCTGGCCGCGGTCGACCCGGCGGCAAAGCCGACCGACATCGTCCGGCCCGGCCACATCGTCCCGCTGCGCGCGCGCGACGGC
>CAYMRG010000068.1:0-14248 GCA_964392555.1 uncultured candidatus Brocadiaceae bacterium | reverse complement strand
TGCGCATTCGCCACCACCACCGTGCGCCGCGTGCCGGCCGCTGGGTGCAGCGGCAGGTTGGTCGAGATGCTCAGCAGCGGCGGGGCATCACCGCGCGAACCGCCACCGCTGCTGGCGGCGACCCCGGTGATCAGGCCGGCCCCGCAACCACCGAGCATGGCGAGGCCGGCGAGCGACAGCGCCAGCAGACCGGGGCGGCATCGGCAGGACATCGCAAGAGTCTACCAGCGGCCGGCGGCGCCGTTGGCACCGACCGGTCCGCTGCGCAGGCCGCGCGCCGCTCAGCGACGGAACACGCCGCCGCCCTGCGTGCCGACCTGCACCGGCGCGTTGGCCGGGCCGGCGAGCACGGCGTTCGCGGCCTCGGGCGCGAGCCCGGTGCTGACCTCGGTCCACTGGTCGCCGCGATCGCCGGTCGTGTAGACGCCGGGGAATCGGCCGTCGGCGACGTCGCCCGGGCTGACCGCGTAGAGCCGCATCGGCTCGCCCGGCAGGACGGCGATGCGGACGATGTTGTGCGCCTGCATGCCGTTGACGCGCCGCTGCCACGACGCGCCGCCGTTCAGCGAACGGTAGACGCCACCGAGCACGGTGCCGGCGTAGACGACGTTGCCGTCGGTCGGATCGACCGCGACCGTGTTCAGCGCCGGGTGGTTGAGGTTGACGTTCGCGCCGCTCCAGGTCGCGCCGGCGTCGAGCGACTTGAACATGCCGCTCTCGGTGGCCGCGTAGACGGTGCCGGCCGCGTGCGGATCGACCGCCAGCCCGCGCACGGCGAAGCTGCCGAGACCGCTGGTCGCCGCCGTCCACGTGCCGCCACCGTCGTCGCTGCGGAACACGCCGTCGCCATCGCTGCCGACGAACACGGTCTGCGGCGCATTCGGATCGATCGCGATGCAGCGCAGGTGCAGATCGGTGAGGCCGGTGTTGGCCGCGGCCCACGACAGACCCGCGTCGAGCGAACGGAACACGCCCGCGTCGCCGGTGACCACGTAGACGGTGGCCGGCGTCGACGGATCGACGGCGATGCCGCGCAGGCCGAAGTCGTCGAGCCCGTTGCTGCGCGACGTCCAGGTCGCGCCACGGTCGGCACTGTAGTAGGCGCCGGCCGACGTCGCCGCCCAGCGCACGTCGGGTGCGGCCGCGCACGCTGCGAGGTCGATGACCGAGCTGCCGGCCAGGCCGCTGTTCTGCGCCGACCACGCCGCGCCGCCGCTGGCGGTGCCGAACACGCCGCCGCCGCGCGTGCCGAGCACGAGGTGCGCGCTGTCGGCGGGATCGATCGCGACGCCGGTGACGTCGCCGAACGGCAGCGAGCCGCCGACGCTCGCCCACGACGCAGCCGCGTCGGTGGACCGGTAGACGCCGCCGCCGGCGAGCGCGGCGTAGACCGTCGACGACGTCTGGCCATCGATCGCGAGCGCGGTCACGTCGTAGGCGTTCGGGATGCCGCTGTGCAGCGACGACCAGTTGGTGCCGCCGTTGGTGGTCTTCCAGACGCCGCCGGCCGCGCAGCCGACGTAGGCGACCAGCGGATCGAACGGATCGATCGCGATCGCCAGTCCGCCGCTCGGCCCGCCCGCCGTCGCCGTCCACGACGTCGCGCCGTCGACGGTCTTGAACACGCCGAGCGGCGTCGCCGCGTAGAGCACGAGCGCATCGCTCGCCGCCACGGCCAGCGCGTAGACGTCCTGATCGCCGAGCCCGGTCACCCGCCGCGACCACGCCGCGCCGCCGTTGGTCGACCGGTAGACGCCCGCGCCGAGCGTGCCGGCGTAGAGCGTGGTCGTGGTCGCCGGATCGACGGCGAGCGCGGCGACGTCGAGGTCACCGAGGCCGGTGTTGCGCGCAGCCCACGAGGCGCCGCCGTCGGCGCTGGCGTAGACGCCGCCGCGCAGCAGGCCCGCGTAGACGGTCGTCGACGACAGCGGGTCCACGGCCAAGGCCCGGACCACCGCCGTGCCGCCGAACGGCTCGATCACCGCCGCAGGCAGGCCCGCGCCGGTCGCACTCCAGGTCGCGCCCTGGTCGGTGCTGCGGTAGACACCGCGGCTGCCGGTGCCGGCATACACGGTGCCGCCAGTCGCGTAGGCGAGGCTGCGCACGTCGCCGCCTTCGAGCCCGGCCGCGCTGGACTGCCAGTCGCCGCCGCCGCCACCACCACCGCCGCCGCCGCCACAGCCGGCGAGGAACAACACCCCGCCCCAGGGCAGCCAGCCCGCTCGTTGCACCCGTGTCATCGTGGACCTCCGACCGGGATATCGGCGGCACCGCCGTCCTCTTGAACCCGGCGTCCCGATGCGAGCCATGGACCACGGCAGGACCGTTGGCGCCGCTATGCTGCTGCCGCCGCGCCCTGGCGCCCACCGCGCCGCGCGGGACATACATGATCACCACCCTCACCCTCGCACTCTGTGCTGCGGCGCCGCAGGGCCCGCAGTTCTCACCGCCGGTCCGGCTCGCGACGGCCGACGGCCCCATCCAACTCGAGAAGCCGGGCTATGCCGCGCCGTGTTGGCACGACGTCGACGGCGACGGCAAGGCCGACCTCGTCGTCGGCCAGTTCGCCGGCGGCAAGATCCAGGTCTTCAAGAACCTCGGCGACGGCAAGCTCGCCAAGGGCTCGTGGCTGCAGGCCGGCGGCAAGACCGCCGAAGTCCCCGGCGTCTGGTGATGCACGTCCTCGACTCCACAGTTCGTGGAGCTCAACGGTGACGGGCACCTCGACATCCTCTCGGGCAGCTATTCGCGCCAGGACAAGGACATGGCGGGCCTGTTCCAGGTGCTCTGGGGCACCGCGGACGGCGGCTTCCGCGCGCCCGAGCCGCTGCTCGGCACGGACGGCCAGCCGCTGGTCATCACGCCGACCCAAGGCGGCGAGGACAACGACGGCGTGATCCAGAAGATCTGCACGCGGCCGACCGCGGTCGACCTCGACGGCGACGGCAAGCTCGACATCGTCGCGGGCAACTTCGCCGGCACGTTCGCGGTGTTCCACGGCGAAGGCGGCGGCAAGTTCGCGCCGCAGAACACCTGGCTCGAGGGCCTGCGCGTCGAGATGCACAGCGATCCGTTCTTCGTCGACTGGGACGGCGACGGCGACCTCGATCTCGTGACCGGTTCGTCCGCCGGCGGCGTGTTCCTGTTCGCCAACACGGGCACGAAGACCGCACCGAAGTTCGGCGCGAAGCAGACCCTGCTCGCCGCGGCCGGCCACGGTGGCATGCCCAATGCCGACGAGATGAAGTTCGGCGACGCCCACATCGAAGGCCCCTCGGGCGCGACGCGCGTCTGGGTCGCCGACGTCAACGGCGACGGCAAGCTCGACCTGCTGGTCGGCGACAGCGCGATGATCTTCCGGCTGCAGCCGGGCGTCGCCGAGGCCGCCGCGCGCAAGGGCATCGCCGAGCTCGACGCGAAGCAGACGAAGCTGTTCGAGGGCCGGGGCGACAGCCAGCCCAGCGAGGCCGACCAGGAGAAGCTCTCGAACGCGTTCGAGGCGCTGCAGAAGGAGCGTGAGAAGCTCGTCGCCGACGAGATGACGGGCTTCGTCTGGGTCCTGTACCAGAAGTGACGGACGCTCGTAGCACGTCGCGATGACCACGGCTCGCCGATCCGTCCGCCGACCGCAGCGCTCGATCACGCAACGCTTCGGCGCGCTGCGGATCGGCGCGCTGCTGCTCGCGGCCTTCGCTGCCATGGTCGGCTGGCAGGCGCTGCGCGACTGGCGACGCGCACCGGGCGCGAACGCGATCCTCACCCGCTACGAGGTCGATGGCCTCGATTGCCCGGTCTGGTGCTCGGTGCGCCTCAGCGAAGGCATCGACGCGCTCGACGGCGCGCGCGTCGAATCGATCGATCGCGAGCGCGGCGTCGTCACGATCGCGCGCGACCCGGCGCGCCAGAGTGATGCGGCATTGCGGTCGCTGCTGACGGCGCGCGGGTTCCCGGTCAGGAGCGGCCGCGATGCGGCGAGTCGCTGAGATCAGCGCGCGAAATGCCGATCGAACATGCCCGCGAGATCGCGGCCGACGTCCTGCGCGGTGCGGCCTTCGATGCGGTGGCGCGGCAGGAAGTCGACGAGCTGGCCGTCCTTGAACAGCGCCATCGACGGGCTCGACGGCGGGATCTGCGCGAAGTGGCCGCGCGCGCGCGCCGTGGCGTCGCGGTCCTGGCCGGCGAACACCGTCGCGACGCGTTCGGGCCGGATCTGGTGCTGCAGCGCGATGCCGACGCCCGGGCGCGCCATGCCGGCCGCGCAGCCGCAGACCGAGTTGATCACCAGCAGGCCGGTGCGCTTGTCGGCGACCCAGCGGTCGACGGCGTCGGCGGTCGTCAATTCCTCGGCGCCGAGCTGCGTCAGTTCGTCGCGCATCGGCTGGATCAGGACGGGGTCGTACATCATGGCGCGAAGGGTAGGCCGGATGGTCGTCGCCACAAGCGAATCGGGGGGAGTTCGGCCGTTCAGGCCAGGATATCCTGGCCGCCAGGAACGCGCGTGACCGTCCCCCCGTACGACCCCTCCCGCCACGGCCCGCGCCGCCTCGTCGGTCCGGGCTTCCACGCCGCGGTGCACGAGCTCGCCGTGCGGGTGCCGCCCGGCCGCGTCGCGACCTACGGCGACCTCGCCGCCGCCCTCGGCAGCGCCCAGGTCGCACGCCACGTCGGCTTCGCGATGGCCAACGCACCGGCCGATGGCACCGTGCCGTGGTGGCGCGTCGTCGCGGCCGGCGGCCGGCTCGCGCGCGCCGGCACCGCGGCAGCGAAACGGCAGGCCGCGGCGCTGCGGCGCGAGGGGGTCGCCGTGCGCGACGGCCGCATCGTCGACTTCGCCGCGCGGCGCTGGTCGTTCGCGGACGCGTGACGTCGACCGGCAGGCCGCGCCCGGTCGGGAATCCCGGGCCGGCGGCCACGCGCCGGGCGTAGGGCCGGCATGCGCCTCCCGCCCCTCGTTGCGTGCGCCGCCCTGCTCGGCGCGCTCGCCGCCCAGTCGCCGGACCTCCACGTGCGCCTCGACCAGTTCGGCTACCGGCCGACGGCGACCAAGATCGCGATCCTGCGCACGCCGCTCATCGGCTTCGACACGCCGGCGCAGCCGTTCACGCCATCGCCGCAGGTCGAGATCCGTCGCGTCAGCGACGGGCTGATCGTCTGGGGCGGCGCGCCGGTCGCGTGGAACGGCGGCGCCACCGACGCGCCGTCCGGCGACAAGGTCTGGCAGATCGAATTCACCGCGCTGCAGACGCCCGGCGTCTACTTCCTGCGCGATCCGCAGAGCGGCGCGCAGTCGGCACCGTTCACGATCGCCGCCGACGTCTACCGCCCGGTGCTGAAGCAGGCGATGCGGATGTTCTTCTACCAGCGCTGCGGCGTCGCCAAGGCGGTGCCGTTCGCCGGCGCCAACTGGGCCGACGGCGCGTGCCACCTGCACACCGAACAGGACCTCGATTGCCGCAGCGTGCTCAATCCGGTGCCGGCGACGTCGCGCGACCTGCACGGCGGCTGGCACGATGCCGGCGACTACAACAAGTACGTCAACTACGCCGACGAGCCGCTGAACGCGCTGCTCGACGCCTACCTCGACGCGCCGGCCTACTGGACCGACGACTACGACCTGCCGGAGTCCGGCAACGGCGTGCCCGACATCCTCGACGAGGTCAAGATCGAGCTCGACTGGCTGCTGCGCATGCAGAACCAGGACGGCTCGCTGCTGCACAAGATCTCGGTGACCTCGTGGGTCGCGGCGAGCCCGGCTAGCGCCGACACGCCGGTGCGGCGCTACGCGCCCGCAACCGCCTCGGCGACCGCGACCGGTGCCTCGGTGTTCGCGCACGCGGCGATCGCGTTCGCGACGCGGCCCGAACCGGCGCTGCAGGCCTATGCGCAGCAGCTGCTGGCCGCGGCGAGTTCGGCGTGGAACTGGCTGGTCGCGAACCCGACGCTGATCCCGTCCAACTACGACAACACGGGCTTCCTCAACGTCGCCTGCGAGGACGATCCCTACACGCAGGACATGCAGCGACTCGCCGCGAGCGCTTGGCTGTTCGCCGCGACCGGCAACGCGACCTACCGCACGTGGTTCGACGCGCACTACCAGCAGTCGCACCTGTTCCAGTGGACGTGGGCGTCGCCGTGGGAGGAATGGACGCACGCGGCGATGCTCGCCTACACCGAGGCCGCCGGCAGCACCGCGGCGGTCGCGAACGCGATCCGCCAGACGTTCGCGGCGAGCGTGACCGGCGCGTCGCACCTCGGCCACTTCACGAACCACGAAGGCGCCTACCCGGCCTACCTCGAACCCACCTACTACACGTGGGGCAGCAACTCGACGTGCAGCATGGAGGGCATCCACTACCTGCTCGCCAACCGCTACGGCCTGGCGCCGCAGCAGGCGCGCGCGCTGCAGGACGCGGCCGAGAGCTACGTGCACTACATCCACGGCCTGAACCCGCTCGGCCTCTGCTTCCTGACCAACCTCAAGGGGCTCGGCGCCGAAGGCAGCGTCGACGAGATGTACCACGCGTGGTTCGGCGACGGCACGCCCTACGACAACGCGATCACCTCGCCGCTCGGCCCCGCACCCGGCTACCTGACCGGCGGCGTCAATCCCTACTGGCAGCCCGATCCGCAGTATGCGGGGCCGCCGCTGGTGCCGCCGAGCAACCAGCCGGTGCTGAAGAGCTACCGCGACTGGAACGCCGATTGGCCCGAGAACTCGTGGGAGATCACCGAGCCGGCGGTCGGCTACCAGGGCCACTTCGTGCGCCTGCTCGCGGCGTTCGCGACGCAGACCCCGCCCGCACTCGCGGTGGGACTCGGCGAGATCACGGTCGGCGCGCCGACCACGGTCACGGTCGGCGGCACGACGCCGGGCGGGCTCGCGGTCACGCTGCTCGCGCTCGGGCGCGGGCGCGTCGCGGTCGACCTCGGCTTCTGGAACGTCGACCTCGGTCTCGCCCTGCTGCCGAGCCCGAGCGCGAACATCGTCGGCGTCACCGTCGCCAACACGCTCGGGCTCGCGACGGTCGCGCTGCCGCCGCTGCCGGTGGCAGCACAGGGCGTGCGCATCGCCCTGCAGGCCAGTGAAGTCGTCGGCGGCGAACCGCGCTCGTCGCCGGTCGTCGAACGCACCATCCGCTGAGCGAGGTGCTGGCGCCGCGCGCCGCGCGCGCCGATCATCGCGGCGATGTCGGCGTTCCGCGATCCGCGCACCTTCCCGTTCACGGCGCAGCTCGAGGCGGCATTCCCGACGATCCTCGGCGAACTGCAGCAGCTCGACGCCGCGGCCTTCGCGCCCGCACCCGATTCGCTGACGACGATCGAAGGCCGCTACGACGAGACCGGCTGGCTATGGCTATCGCTGGTCGCCGCCGGCGGCGCGCCGGCCCCGGCGCTGGCGCGCTGCCCCGCCACCGCGCGCGCGCTCGCGGCGATCCCCGCCCTGCACAACGCCGGTTTCTCGCGCTTCCTGCCCGGCACGCACCTCTACCCCCACCACGGCGAGCTGCCCGGCGTACTGCGCTGCCACCTCGCGCTCATCGTGCCGCGCGGCGACTGCGCGATCCGCTTCGGCGACGAAACGCGCGGCTGGCAACCAGGCCACTGCCTCGTCTTCGACGACACGCTCGAACACGAAGCCTGGAACCGCGGCGACGGCCCCCGCACCGTGCTCCTCATCACCTTCGCGACGCACCACCAGTCGCCATAGCGCCCCCTCTCCTCTGCCTCCTTCTGCTTCTCCCCTCTTTCTGCTTCTCTCTTCTGCTTCTCTCTTCTGTCTGCGTCTCTCTCTTCTGTCTGCGTCTCTCTCTTCTGTCCTGTTCTTCTCTGTGGTCTCTGTGTTCTCTGTGTTTATTTCTTTTTCTGGCTTCTGAAGGAAGAAGAAGAAGAAGAAGAAGAATTAAACACAGAGAACACAGAGACCACAGAGAAGACAAAAGACAGAAAGAGAAGAAGGCAGAAGCAGAAGCAGAGGCGGAGGCAGAGGCTACCGTGCGGCGTCGAGCGCCTGGTTGATCGAGGCGGCTGTCTGCGCGCCGCGCAGGCCGAAGCGGGTCGTGCCGTGCGAGTCGATGATGTAGGTGATCGGCGTCACCTGCGACCATTTGAGCTGGTGGAACGCGTTGACGAAGGGGGCGTCGGCCATCAGCACCGGTTGCGTGAAGTTCTTGCGGGCGAGCGTCGCCGCGGTCACGTCGGCGGGGAATGCGAGCACCTGGTCGGTCATCACGTGCAGCAGTACGACGTCGGCCGGCAGGTGGCTCTCGAGTTCGCGGATCGCCGGCGCCTCGCGTTCGCAGCCTTCGCATTGCGAACGGAAGAAGTGCAGCACCGTGCGCTTGCCGGCGAGGTCGCCGTTGGTCCACAACCGGCCGCTGCGATCGGCCAGTGAGAAGGTCGGCAGCGGGTGGCCGATCGCCGCCTGGATCAGCTCGTCGACGTGGGCGCGGACCCGCGCCGTGATGCCGAAGTAGGCGGCGACCAGCAGCAGCGGGACGATCAGGGTGAACAGCGTGCGGCGACCCATCGGCGACGGTCATGCTACGACCGACGTCCGATTCCGTCGCCGCACGTTGCCCGCGGCTGCCTGCTCAGTGGCCGAGGCGCAGCTTCAGGCCGTTGGTCAGCGCGAAGCCCGGGAAGAACGAGACCTCGTCGCCGTTCGGATCGAACACGCCACCCTGGCTGTAGAGGGCGAGGCCGGCGAGCGCCGGCGTGCTCGGGATCGGCAGCGGCACGGCCGACGTGCCGAACACGTTCGTGACGACGGCCCAGGTCGCATCGATGCTGCCGATCAGGATCGACGCGGGCAGCACCGGCGCCGGCGAGAAGCCGGCGGCGACCACCGCCAGCGACAGCGGCCGCGCGTTCCGCAGGCCGAAGCCGAACGACGCGTTGCCGAGCGTCGGGACGGCCGGAACACCGACCGGGTAGAGGTTGGGCACCTTGGCCGAAGTGCCGGTCGTGCCTGCGCCGTAGGTGTCGGCGCGCGCCAGCGGATCGCCGAGCACGGTGACGACCGTGCCGCTGACGATGTCGGCGTAGAGCAGGTCCGACAGGCCGTCGCCATCGACGTCGCCGATGCCGATGCCGCCGACCAGGACGTTCGACACGGCGATGCCGCCCGACGTCTGGCCGTAGGCCGACCAGGTGCCGAGCACCGAGATCGACGAGCCCGCGAAGTTCAGCACCGCGACGTCGCGGCGCTGCGTGTCCGGGTCGGCGTCGTTGCCGAAGTCGCCGGCTGCGATCGCGGTCGGACCGCGGTCGACCACCGTCAGGCCCTGCGCGAACGTGCCGCCACCGAGGTTCGTCAGCACGTCGACCGCGCCAGGCAGGAAACCGAAGTCGTCGACCGTGCTGGTGACCAGCAGATCGATGTCGCCATCGCCTTCGACGTCGGTCGCGAGCACGCGGTTGGTGTTGTTCGACACCGTGAGCACCGGCGCAGCCGTGAAGCCGCCGACGCCGTCACCGACGAAGCGGTGCAGGCGGCCCAGACCGTTGCGACCTTCGGTGATCGCGACGTCGGCCTTGCCGTCGCCGGTGAAATCGCCGATCGCGGCGCCGCGGCACGCCGCGGTGTAGCCGTCCGCGAGCGCGCTCACGGCGAAACCGGTGCCCGTGCCGTTGTTGCGCAGCAGCCGCGCCGAGCCCGGGGTCAGACCCGCGGCGCCCGCATCGGTCACGACCAGATCGGCCCGCCCATCGCCATCGACGTCACCCGCGGCGATCCCGCTCGCCGAGGTCGCGCCGGGCACGCTGACGGTCGTCAGCAGCGAGAAGCCGCCGAGGCCGTTGTTCGCGAACACGTAGACCTTGTTCTCCGTGAGCACCGGCGGAACGCTGACCGTCACCACCGCGAGGTCGCGGCCCGGGGCGCCGTTGAACTCGCCGCTGACGACCTGCACCGGCGAACCGGCCGCGTTGCCGAACGTCAGGCCGGCGACCGCGAACGTGCCGCCGCCGTTGAGCCCGATCGCCAGCGCCGGCGTCGTCGCCGTCTGGCAGACCGCCGCGAAGTCGCTGTCGCCGTCGCCGTCGAGGTCCGTGACCGCGAGGTCGAGCGGCGCATAGCCGCCCGGCAGGTTCGTCGCGAGGCGCGCGCCGAAACCGGTCAGGAAGGGCTGCGCGGTCGCATCGGTGTCACCACCCAGGCCCGGCAGCGTGTAGGCGCCGGCCGTCGTCAGGCTGGCGTAGGTGTTGCCCGACCACGTGTTGCCGCCGGCATCGTCCCAGGCGTCGTCGTTGTCGAGCGCCTGCGAGACCGCGAACGAGTTGCCCGTGACCAGCAGGCCCGAGACGTTGTCGTCGTAGAAGCCGTATTCGCAGTTGGCGAAGCGGTTGCGCCGCACGACGCCGGGGGCGCTCATCGCGGCGGTGGCGAACCAGTACATGCCGACCTGGCCGTTGGCGATGTCGTTCTCCTCGAACACGATCGTTGCGCCCGGATCGAAGATCAGGACATCGGTCGCGACCACGGTCGACGGGTCGTACCAGTGGTCGGTGATCGCCGTCCGCCGCACGTCGCACGATGCGCCGCGGCTGACCTGCACGCCATTCTGCGCGGCGAGGCCGAGGTAGGCGTGGCCGAAGCCATCGACGTGGCACTCGTCCATCGTCAGGAACACGTCGTAGTTCACCGTCACGCCGTTCTTGCCGTACTCGTGGACGAGGCAATTCCGCATCGTCAGGTTGGTCGTGTCGCCGACGCCGTCACCGCGCGCCAGCACGCCGACCGGACCCTGGATGCCGTTGATCGGGTTGGCGCGCGTGTTCGTGCATTCGACGTCGTCGAGCACGGCATCGGCGCCGCCGCCGATCCACAGCGCGCTCATGCGGCCGGACGACGGCACGCTGAAGTTGTTGTCGAGCGTCACGCCGCGCAGCCAGGTCGTCGCCGTGCCCTGCAACGTCAGCACGTTGCGGTGCACGTCGAGTGTCGGCGATGCCAGCGTGCCGATCGGCAACATCAGGTTGGCGCTGCTGTGCGCGCGCAGCACGGTCACGCCGCGGCCGGCGCCGACCAGCGAGAGGTTCTTGGTGCCGAGCAGGATGCTGCCCTGCTCGTCGCCGTAGGTGCCGGCGGCGATGTGGATGACGTCGTTGGCCGCCGCGACCGCCGCGGCGTGGTTGATCGTCAGGAACGGCGCGGCCGAGGTGCCGGCGTTGGCGTCGTTGCCGGTCGTGGCGACGTACCAATGCGATTGCGCGGTCGCGCCGAGCGCTAGACCGAGGGAGGCGAGCAGTAAGTGGGTCGTTTTCATGGGCGGGTTGTCTGGAACAGGCGAATCGTGAAGTGAGTTAGAGAACGAGTGGGCTCAATCGCCGATCCGCAGGCACAGACCGGCGGTCAGGCTGAAGTTGGGCAGGAACGACGTCGTCGCGGCGAAGTCGAAGACGCCGCCCTGCAGGCAGAACGGCAGGCCGTGCGCGTCCGGCGTCGGCGGCAGCGGCAGGCTGAGGACGCCGCGACCGGTCGCGTCGAGCGGCACGGTCAGCAGGAACAGCGGCGCGTCGAGCACGTAGCCGCAGGGGAACGGCAGACCCGGGCCGAGCGCAACGGCGACGACCGCGAGCGACAGCGGGTACGCGTCGTAGACGCCGAACGCGAGCGTCGCGTTGGGCTGCACGGGCATGCCGGGCGCACCCAGGGTGCCGAGCCGTGGTTCGCGGCCCGCGGTGCCGGGGCAGCCGCGCGCGAACGTCGCCACCGCGGCCGACGGCGACCCGTGCAGCAGCAACACGCCGAACTGGTCGGGTTCGGCGACGACCACGTCGCGGTAGGGATCGCCATCGAGATCGGTCGCGGCGAAGTCCGCCGGGTTGCTGGCCGCCGTGGTCAGCCCACCCCCCGCGTAACCCGACGTCGCCGTGAAGGCCGTGGCCAGCGACAGCGCGCCCGCGGCGGCATCGAGGACCACGAGGTCGGGGCGGTTGGTGCCGGGGAACGTGTCGGCATCGAGATCGGCGACGACGATGCGCGTCGGCCCGGCATCGGTCGGCACCTGGCGGGCGAGACCCAGCACGCCGGCCTGGCTGGCGAACACCTGCACGACGCCGCGCTGCAGCGGCAGGCTGCCGTTCGCCGCGGCGACCAGCACGTCGCGGTCGGCATCGCCGTCGAAGTCCGCGATCGCGACCCCGCCGGGATTGACCGCGGTGGTGAACGGACTGCCCGGGCCCGCGGCCAGCGCCCCGAGGCCGTTGCCGCGCCACCAGTGCAGGCGGCCGAGTCCCGGACCACCTTCGGTCGCGACGACGTCGGCGAAACCGTCGCCATCGACGTCGCCCGTGGCGACCGCGGTCAGCGCGTCGACGAACGTCGCCGGCAGCGGAGCGGGGTTCCAGTTGACGCCGCCGAACGCGTCGACGAACGCATCGCCGCGCCCGGCCACCCACGGCATCGCGCCGCGATCGACGACGACCAGGTCGTCGAGCCCGTCGCCGTTGAGGCGCGCCGCGGCGAGCCCCGCGGGCGCGATGTAGCCGGGCCGGTTGCGCTGGTGCAGCAGCGTGAAGCCGCCGAGGCCATCGTTGCCGAACACCCAGAACGCCGCGCCCGCGGTGGCCGGCGGCAGCGGCGCGGTCAGCGCGATCAGGTCCGTGCCGGGGGCGCCGTCGAACTGGCCGGCGACGAGTGCGATCGGCCGCAGCGAACTGCCGCCGAAGCCCAGCCCGGTGACGACGTGCCCGGTCGGCCGCCACAGCCCGACCGACAACCCGACGCCGGCGGTGCGCAGGTCGAGCGTCGCGAAGTCGTCGCGGCCGTCGCCGTCGAGGTCGGCCGCGACCACGGCCACGGGTGCGCCGACGCAGGCGACGCGGCTGCCGGGCCGCAGTTCGGACGCCCCCACCGCGGGCGAGGTGTCGACGTTGGCGCCGCCGGGAATGGCCACGCTGGCCGTGCCGGGCGCGATGGCGTAGCGGTTGCCTTGCCAGGAATTGCCGGCGGTCGAGTCGTCCCAGAACGGCACGGCGTCGTAGCGGCTGACCGGGAACAACCCGTTCGCGGTGATCGCGAGCCCCGCGGTGCCGGCGACGCGGATCGTCGTGTCGACCGCGGCGATCCGGTTGTTGCGCAGGCTGCCCGGCACGATCGCCGGCGTCGTGCGCGCGATGTCGATGCCGAACGCGGCACCGCGGATCCGGTTGCCCTCGACGACGCAGCCCGTGGTCGCCTGCCTCAGCCGCACCGCGGCACCGCCCGGGCCGCCGAACTCCGTCAGGCGCGAGTGCTGCACGACGCCGCGGGCATCCTGCTCGATGTGGATGCCGACCTGGTCGAAGCCGCCGGTCGCGGTGCCCGCGCCGTGGACTTCGCATTCCTGCAGCTCGACCTCGGCGCGCAGCATGGCGCGCATCGCGCCGCTGCCGAAGCCGGTGAACACGCCGTCGCGGACGAATACGGTCGTCGCGTCGGTCGGCGCATCGCCGCGCGCGACGATCGCGTAGCTGCGGCCCGTCGCGTAGCTCGCGCCCCGACAGTCCTGGATGACGACGTGGTCGCAGACGACGTCCGCGCCGCCGTTCGCGTAGAGCCCGGCGAGCTGGCCCGAACCGGGGGCCGTGCCATCGCCGACGATCGCCAGGTCGCGCAGGAACACGCGCGCCGGCCCGGTCACCAGCACGCCGACGCGATGCGGCAACAGGATCGAGAAAGCGGCGTCGGCCGGCGCCAGCGCCACCGTCGCCGTGGTGTGGAGGTGCAGGATGGTCGCCGCGACGCCCGCACCTTGCAGCACCAGATCCTTCGTGCCGAGCGTGACGATGCCCTGCTCGTCCCCGTACGAACCGGCGTGCAGGTAGATCGTGCTGCCGTTGGCCGCGACCGCGGCGGCGTGGTCGATCGTCCGGAACGGATCGGCAGCCGTGCCGGCCGCCGCATCGCTGCCGGTGGGCGCGACGTGGACCTGCGCGGCGAGAGCCGAGGCGAAAACGACGACGACTGCGGATGGGCGCAGGTGCAGGTACATGACTCTCCGTGAGCCTCGCGATTTCCCGGGGGCTGGGGCGCCCCTGATGCGGTCGCACCCTACGTGTCGGGCGCGCGCGAGGCAAGCACGCGGCGAGTCTTTACGCCGCCGCCGCGCTTGCGGCGCAGCGCGGGCAGGGTCAGAGCGCGGCGAGCAGCGCGCCGGCGGGTGAGAGCCCGCGAGACGCTCACGCCGCAGCGCCGCCCGCGACGCGGCTTCAGAACCGAAGCGGCGCGCCGCAGGCGCGCGGCGAGGTCCTGAGCGGGCGTGCT
>CAYMRG010000067.1:8218-14294 GCA_964392555.1 uncultured candidatus Brocadiaceae bacterium | reverse complement strand
TCCGCGCGCTTCGGCTCGCCTTCCTTGCAGGACGACGAAATCGGCGCGCTCGGGGTGAGGCGAGGGGGGAGAAATGCGGGCTGCCAGCGGTCGCGCGAGGTATCACACCGATGCCGTTCCGCCGCGTCTGTCCCTCGCCGCCTCGATCCGCCGATGCCCGCCGCCTTGCACCGCCCTGAGCCCGTCCTTCGCCACCGCGCGCAATCCGTCGACCGGAACGTTCCGCCGGCGCAGGCTGCGGCGTGGCTGGTCGAGGGGCGTTCGCTGATCGTGACCGATCGCTTCGGGACGGGGCTCGACATCCTCGCCGCGTTGCGCGTGCAGCTGGCGGATCCGGGCGAGGATGCGGGGTACGTCGCCAAGCGCGCGTTCCGCGACGCGTTCCAGGCCGCCGCGAAGCGCCTGCTCGCGCCGGTCGTCGGCCGCAAGGTGGCACTCGCCGACGCGCCGCGGGCGGGCTTCCTCGCCGAGCTGTATTCGGACCACGCCGACTTCGCGCTGCCGGTGGAGGACGCGAAGGTCCTGAGCAGCGCGTGGGACTGGTACGAGAGCGGCGTCTACTTCGCCGTGCTGGGCTATCGCGTGCACCCGTTCTACGGCACGTACATCCCGGCCCGCATGGAGCACCTGGAGCTGTTCGGCACGTGGCTCGCGAAGTACGAGGGCGGGCGCAATCGGGCGATCGAAGTGGGCACCGGCAGCGGCGTCCTGACGCTCCAACTGGCCAAGGCGGGCTTCCGGCAGATCGTCGCCACGGACATCAACCCGAACGCGATCGAGAGCGTGGCGAGGCAGCTGCGTCGGCACCCGGTCGCAGCCGAGGTCGAACTCCAGCATGCGGACCTGCTGGGCGCGGAACGTGGTCCCGCCGACCTGATCGTGTCCAACCCGCCCTGGATGAAGGGCGAGGTGGGCCGGACGCTGGACCTGGCGATGTACTTCCAGGACGGCTTCTTCGAGCGCTTCTTCGACCAGGTCCTGCAGCGCCTCGCGCCCGGTGGCCGCGTCGTGCTGGTGTTCTCCAACATCATCGAACTCTCGCAGCCCGACGTGCCGCATCCCATCCAGACCGAGCTCGAGCGCGGGCGGTTCACGCTGGTGGCGAAGCTCACGCGCAGGGTCAAGCCGCTGCGGCGCCGGACGCGGGAGAAGGTGGAGATCTGGGAGTTGGCGCGCTCCGGTGGCAGGTAGCGAGGCCTTGGGGCGCGCCCGGGGGATGGCGCTCGACCGTTCTGGGAACGCGCAGCGGCGGGCAGGCGGCAGCCCTGGTGCCGAAGATCGGCGGATTGTTGTCCAAAGTGGCGGGACCCCTGCCATGTTCCGTTGCGCCCTCGGGGCGCGATCCACGACCCACGGAACCCCCATGCACGCACTCCCTTCGACCCTCGTCCTGCTCGGCACGGCGGCCGTCGGCCTCGCCCAGACCACCGGCGTGATCGGCATCAACGACTACACCATCAACAGCAGCACCTCCGGCGCGACGTCCTGCACGACCCAGTGCTACACCACGCCCGTGTCGCTGAGCCTCGATGTGTCGACGGCACCGGGCAACTTCGTCATCTACATCTGGTCGTTCTGTCCGTGCTCGGCCGGCTTCGTCTGCGGCGGCCCCAACGCCTGCCTGCCGGGGATCCCGTTCACCGCGTGTGGCGCCACTACGAACCAGTCGCTCGACCTGCAGCTCGGCTGCGTGATCACGTTCTTCGGACCGGCCATGGCCAATTCGGCGGGCATCGCCAACTTCGTCCTGCCGATCCCGACGCTGTCGTTGCCGCCGTGCTCGTTCCCCTTGGCGACGCAGGCGTTGATCCTCGATGTGTGCGGCGTCGGTCTGCCGATCCTGCCGGGCCCCTGGGTGCTCAGCCAGAGCTACGACGTGCTGTTCGGGTGACGAACCCGCGAAGTTCGCGTGCGATGGCGCCGCGTTCGACCTTCCCAGGGTGACAGGCGAGGTCGTGGCCACCACACGAGCCGTTGCCTGAAACCACCGTCCTTCCACCGGATCGAACCATGACGTTTCCCCGCGCCTACGGGTTGCCGCTGCTGCTGTCGCTCGCTTCGCCGCTGGCGGCCCAGAACCTGATCGGCATCACGCTCAATTCGCCGCTGATCATCGAGACGGACCACACCACCTGCTCGCTGCTGTCGACCTGCGCGGCGCTGCCGCTGCCGCCCATGGTGCCGCCGACGCCGACCTACTGGCCCGGTGGTGCGGCCTGGGACACGGTCAACAACGGCGTGTGGGCCACCACCGGCACGACCCTGGTCCGGATGTCGCCCGGCACCTGCACGGTCGCCTGCGGGCCGGTCCCGTGTCCGCGCACGCCGGGCTCGTTGACGACCGGCCTCGACATGAACGACACGACCAATGAGATCTGGGGCATCGACGACGCCGGCTGGATCACCGCGTTCACGGCATCGGCCACCTGTGCGACCAGCGTGCAGAACACGTGGAACACCGGCCTCGCCGTCTCCGGCAACCTCGCCACGACCGGCGTCACCATCGACGAACTGCGCGGCCTGGTGTTCTACAGCACGGCCGACTTCGGCACGGGCACCGGCACGATCTACGCCGCATTGCTCGCCAACCCAGGCGCGTGGTTCCAGCTGACGCCCGTGCAGGATTGCCTGACGAACCCCACGCTGATCACCGGCCTCGCCGCGGATGCGTCGAGTGCGGTGCTCTACTGGACGAATGGCCGCGGCACCTTCGCCTGGAGCTACGTCTACAACCCGAGCGGGCCGACCGTGACGTTCACGCCGGGGTCGTGCTGCATCCAGGTGGCGCCGTTCACGGATCCGTACACCGACCTGGCGATCCGCTGGGCGACGCCGACCCCGACCGGCAGCCCGTGTGCCAACGGCGGGTGCCAACCGTGCCCAATGGTGCACACGCTGCGCACCGTGCCCTTCCTCGGCTCGGTGCTGCAGCTCGGACTCGACTTCGCCCAACCCAGCACGCTGACGGTGTGTGCCGTCGGCTTCGGCTCGTGCAATCCGGCAGGACCGGTGATCGCGCCGTTCTGCGGCCCGCTGATGGTGTCGTTGCCCGTCCCGCTGGTGCTCGGGCCCGGCATCCCGGTCGGCCCCGGCCCGTGCGGCGGCTCCGACACCGAGCTGTTGCCGCTGCCGCCCGGCCCGCCGTCGCTGGTCGGGATGGTGCTGTCGTCGCAGTTCGTGTCGTTCTGCTCGCCAAACGGCACCACGATGAGCAATTGCCTGTCGTGGGCGTTGCAATAGGTGGGCGGTCGGTGGCCGGCGGCAGCCATGGGCGCGGCTGTGCTGGCCGGTCAGGGCACGATCGTCAACGACACCGCGGTGCTGACGAACGCGAAGGGCAGCGTCGCGAACGCGAACGACAGCGGGCGTCCGAGCTGCGAGCCCAGCAGCGATGGCGGCGTGGCGAAGCCAGCGCTGGCGCGGCCTGCGCCGTCGAGCAGGCCGAGCGAGTTGACGAAGATGCTCGAATTGGCGAGCCCGAGCGATGCCTGCAGCATCGCGTCGGGATTCAGCGGCAGCACCAGCTGAGGGCCGAGCGGCAACCCTGGTTCGGTGCCGGATAGCGACGCGACCAGCACGTAGATGGCGCCCGCGTGCGCAGGAGTCGCGTCGAGTTGGAAGTGCGCGGTGGCGCCGTTCGCATCGTGCAGACGCGCCACGTCCGCGGTGAGGCTGCTCCGCTCGCGCACGAAGATGCCAGCGCCGGGGCTGGCCAGGTGGACGCGGGTGGGATCGTTCGGGGCGATCAGCACCGCGTGGCCGAACGGCCACGGCAGGCCCGCATCGGCGCGCTGCCAGCTCTGGCCCGCGTCGAGTGAGTGCCAGACCCCGTGCGAGCTCGGTTCGTAGCCGCCGGCCTGCACCGCGCTCGACGAGGTCGCCCACAGCTCGAGTCCGCTGACCCCGATCGCGATGCAGCGCAGGTGGTCGTCGGCGAGAAGCGGACTGCTGCTCCACGTGGCGCCGTAGTCGAGGCTCCGGTAGAGGCCGCGGCCGAGACCGGTCACGCAGGCGTAGACACGGCCCGGTTGGCTCGGATCGCTTGCGATGTCCTGCACGCCGGTCCAGCCGCTGAACGGCAGCCCGGCGGTGGTGCCGTGCATTCCTGGATTGCCGACTTCGACGAACGATCCCGCCAGGCCGCCCTGGTTCGAGCGCCACAGGCCACCTTCGCCGCCGGCGTAGACGAAGTTCGGCTGCGAACGGTCGACCGCGGTGACGCGCAGGCCACCATGCTGGCAGCGCAACGTCCAGGTGCTGCCGCCGTCGACGCTGCCGTGCACCGAACCATCGGCGGTCGCGAACAGTCGGCGGTTGCTGGTCGGAGTCATGCGATCAAGCGACAGCCCGAGCAGCGGTGCCGGTGGCAGACCGTTGCCAAGGATCGTCCACGTGGTGCCGCTGTCGTTGCTGCGCAGCAGCGTCGCAGGTCCGGTCGCGGTCTCGCCCTGTGGTGACCACAGCACGCCGGGCACCGCGGGGTCGCAGAGCAGGGACCAGGTGTTGCCGCCGGCGCCGGCCCAGCCGCCGGTGGCCGCCGCCAGGTTGATCGGGCTCCAGGTTGCGCCGGCATCGAGACTGCGCCACGTGCCAAGGTCGAGGAATGCCGCGTAGAGCCGTTCCGGGGCCGCCTCGCTGGCGACGAGATCGGTGACCACCACGTTGTCGAAACCGCGCGAACGAAAGCGGCCGGGGGCGACCTCGAGCGTGTAGAGCTGTTCGACGGTGCGGCCGCGATCGAAGCTGCCGAACACGAACTGACCGTTGACCCAGTAGATCGCCGCCGGATCGGCGGCATCGGTGCCCACCGCGTGCAGTTCGGCCGTGTGCACCCACGGGGCCGACGACCAGCCGCGTGGCCAGCCGGTGACCGCGCCGACCAGCGACCAGCTGCCGGTGACCCCGCCAGCCGTCGATTCGAAGAACCCCGCGCGCGGGTCCCACGGATAGCTGTAGCGCGCATCGAACATCCGCACCGTGCCTGGCGTGGTGGCGTCGAGCCAGATCGCCCCACCTTGCTGCGCCATGTGCAGCCAGGTCGAACCGCGGTCGGTACTGCGATACAGGTGCCCGGCGGCCGCCGGCGCGGGGTCGTCGACCGACGCCCACAGGGTGGTCGCCGTATGCGGGTCGACGGCGACGTCGACGACCCGGCCGCCGAACGGAGCCCCGATCGAGACCCAGTGCACGCCGCCGTCGACGCTGCGGAACAGGTCGACCGGCCCGCTGGCGAACCGGCCGGCACCGGTGAGGGCGAACACGATGTTCGCGTCGTCGATGGCGATCGCGACCTCGAGGATGCGGTGGCCGGTGGGCAGATCGACGTCGACGCGCGACCAGTGCTGCCCGCGGTCGGTGGTGCGGTGGATCTCGCCGTTCGGTGAGTTCCACTGCGCGTGCCAGGCGGCGTAGGCGACGTTCGCGTCGGTGGGCGCGATCGCCGTGTGTTCGACGTAGCCCGAGGCGCTCTGGCGCGAGAAGGTCTCGCCGTGGTCGAGGCTGCGGTAGACACCATCCTCGGTGGCCAGGTAGACGAGGTCGGTCGCGACGCGGTGGAAGGCGACACCGGCCACGTGGGTGGTCGCCAGGCCGGCATCGGCGCCCAGAACCTGCCACGTGCGGCCGCGGTCGTGGCTGCGCGCGGCACCGGACAGGTCGCTGCAGGCGATCAGCAACCCCCCGGGACCTGCGGCAATGCGTTCGAACCAGCCGCCGCCGCCGACGTTCCGCCGCTGCCATGCGAAGCCGCCCTGCCCTGCCAGCGAGCCGGCCAGGAGGGCCACGACGAAGTAGGTGCGCATGGGGCCTCGAATGTAGGTGCCGAGCTTGCGGGCGTCGAGGCAGGGCCTTGAGGGCCTTGCGGCGAACTCGCCCTCGCGGCCCGTCGCTCGATCCGCCCCGGCCCGCAACCGCCTCCCGCGGGGCGCGTGGCGGCCGAGGACCCGGTCCCGCTGGCGCAGGGAACCGCCCCGCCCCGCGGACAACCGCGACGAGCGGTTGCTCTACGAGCAACCGCCCTCGCCTCGCGGCCCGTCGCTCGATCCGCCCCGGCCCGCAACCGCCTCCCGCGGGGCGC
>CAYMRG010000067.1:0-8118 GCA_964392555.1 uncultured candidatus Brocadiaceae bacterium | reverse complement strand
GTGGCGGCCGAGGACCCGGTCCCGCTGGCGCAGGTAACCGCCCCGCCCCGCGGACAACCGCGACGAGCGGTTGCTCTACGAGCAACCGCTCGTCCCACCGCAGCTGTTGCACTTCAAGCACGTACCGTTGCGCACGAGGGTGAAGGCACCACAGCTGCCGCACGGGTCGCCTTCGTAGCCCTTGAGGCGGGCCTCGGCGATCTTCAGGCGGGTCTTCTGCTTCTCGATCGTGATCGTCGAGGTCTCGACGCGCAGGATCGCCGCGTTGCTGGCGCCGCCGAGCATCGCCTGCGGGGCGCTCGTGCCGCCGGAGTGGCCGGCATCGTGGCTGCCGAGACCGTGGCCGCCGCCGCCATGGCCGCCGCCGCCGCCATGGCTGCCGCCGCCACCTTCGTGCGACTCGTGGCTGCGCAGGATGCCGCGGCTGTGCGGGTGCAGGTGGGCGTTGTCGTGGACGCCCTGCGGCGGCGCTTCGCCTTCGTAGACGGTCTCGGAGACGACCTCTTCGTCCTCGAACTCGGTCTCGCTGCCGCGTGTGCCCATCGTCGTGTTGCGCAGGTCCTCGCTCGAGACCTGGGCGAGCTCCTCGCGGCCGAGGTAGCTGATCGCCAGTTCGCGGAACACGTAGTCGATGACCGACGTGACCATCTTGATCTGGTCGTGGCCGGTGACGATGCCGTTCGGCTCGAAGCGCGTGAACACGAACGCGTCGGCGAACTCGTCGAGCGGCACGCCGTGCTGCAGGCCCAGCGACACCGCGATCGCGAAGCAGTTCATCAGGCTGCGGAACGCGGCGCCTTCCTTGTGCATGTCGAGGAAGATCTCGCCGAGCGAACCGTCCTCGTACTCGCCGGTGCGCAGGTAGATCTTGTGGCCGCCGACGACCGCCTTCTGCGTGTAGCCGGCGCGGCGGTTCGGCAGGCGGCGGCGCTTGGCGATGTAGCGGTGGACCACGCGCTCGGTGATGCGCGCGGCCATCGCCTGCGCGGCCGGCGTCGTCGCGGCCGGCGCGTCGAGCCCGTCGTCGTCGATCACGGTCGAGCTCAGGGGCTGGCTGAGCTTGCTGCCGTCGCGGTAGAGCGCGACCGCCTTCAGCATCGCCTTCCAGCCGAGCCGGTAGGCCTCCTTGACGTCGTCGAGGGAGGCCTCGTTGGGCATGTTGATGGTCTTGCTGATCGCGCCGCTGATGAACGGCTGCACGCCCGCCATCATGTGGATGTGCGCGGCGTAGGGGATGTAGCGCTGGCCCTTGCGGCCGCACTTGTTCGCGCAGTCGAACACCGGCAGGTGCACGTCCTTGAGGTGCGGCGCGCCCTCGACCGTCATCGTGCCGCAGACGTAGTCGTTGGCGGCCTGGATGTCGGTCTTGCTGTAGCCGAGGTGCTTCAGCAGGTCGAACTGCCAGTCGTCGAGCTGGGCCTGCGACACGCCGAGGCGCGTCTTCAGGAACTCCTCGCCGAGCAGGTTCTTGTTGAACGCGAAGCTGATGTCGAACGCGCCCTCGAGCGCCTTCTCGAGGCGCTGGATCGCCGCGTCGTCGAAGCCGCGCTGGGCCAGCGATTCGTGGTTGATCGCCGGCGCGCCGGCGAGCGTCTTGCGGCCGACGACGTGGGCGAGGATGTCGTCGATCTGCGGGCCGCTGTAGCCGAGCTTCTTCAGCGCCGGCGCGATGCTCTGGTTGGCGATCTTGAAGTAGCCGCCGCCGGCGAGCTTCTTGAACTTGACCAGCGCGAAGTCCGGCTCGATGCCGGTGGTGTCGCAGTCCATCAGCAGGCCGATGGTGCCGGTCGGCGCGATCACCGTGACCTGCGCGTTGCGGAAGCCGAACTTCTCGCCGAGCGCCAGCGCCCGGTCCCAGCACTCGCGCGCCGATTCGAGCAGGTTGCGCGGGCACAGCTTCGGATCGATGCCGACCGGCGCGATGCTGAGGCCTTCGTATTCAGAGGCGGTCGCGTGGTAGGCGGCGCGGCGATGGTTGCGGATCACGCGCAGCATCGACTCGCGGTTGCGGTCGTAGCCGGGGAACGCGCCGAGTTCCTTGGCCATCTCGGCCGAGGTCGCGTAGGACTCGCCGCACATGATCGCGCTGAGCGCGCCGGCCAGCGCGTAGGCCTTGGTCGACGCGTACGGGATGCCGAGCCGCATCAGGATCGTGCCGAGGTTGGCGTAGCCGAGGCCCAGCGTGCGGTACTCGTAGCTCTTCTCGGCGATCGCCTGGCTGGGGAAGCTCGCCATCAGCACGCTGATCTCGAGCACGACGGTCCACAGCCGCGTCGCGTGGCGGTAGCCCTCGAGGTCGAAGTTGCCGTCGTCGCGCAGGAACTTCGCCAGGTTCAACGACGCCAGGTTGCAGGCCGTGTCGTCGAGGAACATGTACTCCGAGCACGGGTTGCTCGCGTTGATGCGCCCGCCGTTCGGGCAGGTGTGCCAGGCGTTGATGGTCGTGTCGTACTGCACGCCCGGGTCGGCGCACGCCCAGGCGGCGTACGAGACCTTGTCCCACAGGCCGCGCGCGTCGATCTCCTTGGCGACGCCGTGGTCGGTGCGCCGGATCAGGCGCCACTTGCCGCCTTCGTCGACGGCGCGGAAGAACTCGTTGGGCACGCGCACCGAGTTGTTCGAATTCTGGCCGGAGACGGTGCCGTAGGCCTCGCCGTCCCAATCGGTCGAGTACTCGGGGATGTCGATCGCGCGCAGGCCCTGGCCGCCGAGCTGCAGCGCGCGCTGCAGGTAGGCCTCGGGGATGCACGCGGCGCGCGCCTCGACCAGCGCCTCGCGCAGGCGCGAGTTCTCGCGCGGCGCGGTGACGACCTTGCTGCCGCCGTCGGGGGTCGCGACGTGGCAGGCGTTGACGACCGCGTTGACGTGGCGGCGCATCAGCTTGCTGCCGGCGACCAGCGCCGCGACCTTCTCCTCCTCGTGGACCTTCCACGAGACGAAGCTCTCGATGTCGGGGTGGTCGAGGTCGAGGCAGACCATCTTCGCGGCGCGGCGCGTCGTGCCGCCCGACTTGATCGCGCCGGCGGCGCGGTCGCCGATGCGCAGGAAGCTCATCAGGCCGGAGCTCTTGCCGCCGCCGGACAGCGGCTCGTTCTCGCCGCGCAGCGCCGAGAAGTTGCTGCCGGTGCCCGAGCCGTACTTGAACAGGCGCGCCTCGCGCGTCCACAGGTCCATGATGCCGCCGTCCTGCACCAGGTCGTCGGTCACGGACTGGATGAAGCAGGCGTGCGGCTGCGGCCGCTCGTAGGCGTTCTTGCTCTTCAGCAGCTTGCCCGGGCCCTGCGCCTTGCCGGGCTGCGGCGCGGTCGCCGGCGGCTCGACGAACCAGTGGCCCTGCGCCGGGCCGGTGATGCCGTAGGCGTGGTGCAGGCCGGTGTTGAACCACTGCGGCGAGTTGGGCGCGGCGTACTGCGCGGCCAGCATGTGGCAGAGTTCATCCTCGAACGCCTGCGCGTCGTCCTCGCCGTCGAAGTAGCCATACTCTTCGCCCCAGGTGCGCCAGCAGCCGGCCAGGCGATAGAACACCTGCCGGGCGTCGGTCTCGCCGCCCAACACCGGCTTGCCGGCCTCGTCGAGCACCGGCTTGCCATCGGCCGTGCGCTGTGGCACGCCGGCCTTGCGGAAGTACTTCTGCGCCAGGATGTCGACCGCGACCTGGCTCCAGGCCGCCGGCACGTCGATGTCGCGTGCCTCGAACACCAGGGAGCCGTTCGGGTTGCGGATCTCGGAGTTCCGCTTGGCGAACGGGATGCCTTCGTACGCAGACTTGCCTTTGACGGTGAACCGACGAGTGACCTTCACGCTGCTTCCTCCTCCAACGCGGTGACCGGCGATCGGGACAGCCCTTGCGCTGCCCGACGGCCGGACGCCGTCGCTGTGAACCGCACCAGAACCATCAACCAGCCCCGCCGCACCCGAACTGGCAACCACACCAGAGCGGCCAGTCCGGAGCCGTGGGACGAGACCTTCCGGGCACCCGACCGAATGCCTGGATCCCGCCGCGATGACCGCGCGACCCGGCCACTCGGCCAGGTGACTCGGCATGGGACGAACGTGGGTCGACCGCTGCGGGGAGGCACTATCTATTGGGTGTGCAAAAGCCAAGCAACCCACTGGTAGCGAAAACACCGCGTTGCAGGATCGCCAGCGCGAGCGCCGGGCGGGACTAGGGCTTCGCAAAGTGTAGGGCCGGCGCCGGGGTCCGGGGATCCCCGGAGGGCTGCGGCGCGCGGTTCGCCGCGGGTAGCATGCCGCCGTGCTGCGCATCGGTTCGGTCCTGTTCACCACCGCGGTCGGCTTGCTCGGGCAGAAGGCGCCACCGGGCACGGTGGTCGCGGGCGAGGCCGGCCCGCGCCTCGACGCCGCGATGGCCGCGAAGGCCGGGTTCTGGGGGGCGGTGCTCGCCGCGGTCGACGGCCAGGTCGTGTTCGCCAAGGGCTACGGCATGGCCGACTTCCAGAAGGTGCCGATCGGGCCGCACAGCCTGTTCGACCTCGGCAACGCGACCCACCAGCTGACCAGCGTGCTGGTGTTGCGGCTGGCCCAGGAGCACCGCGTTGCGCTCGACGCGCCGGTCGGCAAGCAGTTCAAGGACTGGCCGGCGGACAAGGCGGCGATCACCTGGCAGCACCTGTTGACGATGACCTCGGGACTGCCGTCCGACGCCTCCTGGGCGGAGGGCGCCGCCGGCGCCAACCGGACGGCGGTGGCCGCGATCGGCCGCGTGGCGCTGCTCGCTCCGCCCGGCGGCCCGTTCTTCTACTCGGCACTGAACGGCAACCTGCTCGGGCTGGCCAGCGAAGAGGTCGCCGGCGGCCGCTTCGACAAGCTGCTCGTCGACCGCGTGCTGAAGCCCGCCGGCATGGTCGACGGCGGCCCGTGCAACGGCCGGTTCGACGACAAGCTGGTGACCTGGCGGCGGCAGAACGCGACCGAGCCCGGCGCGCCGGCCAGCGCGTTCGACCTCAACTGGGCGCATCGCGGCGCGCTGGTCTCGGCCTACGACCTGCATGAACTGCTGCGGCGGCTGTGCGGCGACAAGCTGCTCGGCGACGACCTGCGCACGCGGTTGTGGCAGCCGGTCGGCGTCAAC
This sequence comes from uncultured candidatus Brocadiaceae bacterium, assembly GCA_964392555.1. Lineage (GTDB taxonomy): Bacteria > Planctomycetota > UBA1135 > UBA1135 > UBA2386 > CAYMRG01. The sequence continues at coordinate 3,026 of CAYMRG010000067.1, read as the reverse complement.
GACGCCTACTGCGTCGATCGGCGCACGGTCGGCGACCGCGAGTTCGTGCGCGTGCGCGGCAACGTCGCCGGCTACCGCGCGCGCTGGTGCATCGCGCCGGCGAGTCGCACGTGGCTGGTGGTGCTGACCGGCCTCGACGGCGAACTCGATGGGCTCGAAGGCGAACTGCTCGGCCTGCTGACGCCGCCGCCAGCGGCGACGCCCACCGCTGCCACCGCGGCGCCGGTCGCGCCGGCCGACCACGGCGTTGCCGCTGCGGCCGCCGCTGCCGCGACCTGGCAGGGCCAGGAGCGGGCGCGATTCGAAGGCGAGTTCGAGCTGCCCGACAACGGCGGGCGCTTCGCGATCCGGCGGACCGGCGAGGGCGTGGTCCTGGCCGGCGCGGGCCTGCAGGCGTCGGCGCGCCTCGCCGAAGGCCACTGGCCGGTGGCGGGCGAGGCGGCGCTGCGGCGCGCGCTCGATCGCGGTCTGTGGCTCGCCGAGCGGCTGGCGGCCGACGATGCCGGCGTCGACCAGGATGCGTTCGTCGACGCCGCGGCGGGCACCGCCGCGCGCGCGCTGGTGCGCGGCTGGCTGGCGACGCACGGGCCGCTGCAGGGCGTCGAGTTCGTCGGCACCGCGGTGACACCGACCGGCTCGACCAGCTGGCTGCGCTGGCACGGTCGCGGCGATGTGCTCGTCGGCGAACTGGCGTGGAGCGACGAACGCCGGGTCGCGGCGTGCACCGCGGCGACCGGGCCGGTGCCGTTCGCGGTGCCGCTGGCGTTCGCGCGGGCCGACTGCGCGCTGGCGCAGAGCCGCGTCGGGACGCCGCTCGCGGTCACGATCGAAGGCACGGCGCCGCGGCGCACGCTGGTGTTCGAGGACGCCTCGCCGGACCGCGGCGGGTTGCTCGAGTGCCGCGAGGTCGCGCCGCGCTGACGGCGCCCCCGCGGTCTACAGCGACGCCAGGAAGGCGACCAGCGCGTCGCGTTCCTCGCTGGTCAGCACGAACGGGTGCAGGCGCTCGTCGCGCTGCGGGTTGTCGTTGCCGCCGCGTTCGTAGAAGGCCACCACGTCGGTCAGCGTCGCCAGCGACCCGTCGTGCATGAACGGCGCCGTCAGCTGCACGCCGCGCAGCGTCGGCGTCTTCCACTTGCCGGCGTCGGCGGCTGCGCCGGTGACCGCCGCGCGCGCCGGTTCGGGGCGGCCGTCGCGCACGCCGACGCCGGTGTTGTGGAAATGCTCGTCGGTGAACAGCGGCGGCGTGTGGCACTGCCAGCAGCCGGCCTTGCTCTCGAACAGCCATTGGCCGGTGCGCTGCTCGCGCGTCATCGCGCCGACGTCGCCGCGGACGAAGCGGTCGTACGGGGCGTCACCGCGGACGATGCCGCGGACGAACGTCGCCAGCGCCTGCGCCAGGCTGGCCGCGTCGGGCGCATGACCGAACGCCGCGGTCCAGCGCGCGCGGTAGCCGTCGTCGGCCGCGAGCCGTGCCAGCGCCTCGGCGAGCGGCAGCCCCATCTCGACCGGATCGGCGATCGGCTCGAGGACGAACGCCTCGAGCGTCGGCGACGAACCGTCCCAGCGCTGCAGCGCGCCGTAGCCGCGGTTCCACAGCGCGGGTGCGTGGCGTTTGGCGAGCTGCTGGCGGATGCCTTGCGGTCGTTCCAGCGGGCTGGCGAAGCCGTTCGCGGCGGGATGGCAACTCGCACACGAAACGGTGTGGTCGCCGCTCAGCAATGGGTCGTGGAACAGCGCGCGGCCGAGGTCGAACATCGCCGCGGTCGGCGCGTAGCCGGCCGGTGCCGGCATCGGCGGCGGCCCGGCCGGCGGCGCGGCGAGGAAGCGGAACGCGGGTTCGGTCGCGGCATCGGTCGGCGCTGGGGCCACGGCCGCGGCTTCCTGGCCGAGCAGCAGCGAGCAGACGAACGGGACGACGAGCCAGCGGCGCATGCGCGAACCATAGCGCGCGTTCGCCGCTGCGGTCAGTGGATGCGTTCGAGGCAGGCGACGGCCTCGACGTGGCAGGTCTGCGGGAACATGTCGACGGCGCGCACCGGGACCGTGCGGAAGCCGGCCGCCGCCAGGGCGGCGAGGTCCTGGCGGAGCGCCTGCAGGTCGCACGACACGTAGGCGAGCCGCCGCGGTGCCAGCGCGCGCAGCTCGGCGACCACGCTCGCGGCCAGGCCGGCGCGCGGCGGGTCGAGCGCCACGAGGCTCGGGCGCGGCAGCTCACCGCGCCGGCACGCGCCGAGCCAGTGTTCGACGTGGCCGCCGCGGAAGGTGACGTTGGCGAGCCCGTTCTGCTGCGCGGCGGCCGCCGCGTCGTGGGTCGCGGCGAGGTTGCGTTCGATGCCGAGCGCGCTGCGCGCGGTGCGCGCCAGCGGCAGCGTCAGCAGGCCGACGCCGCAGTAGAGATCGGCGACGTCGTCCCGCGCGGTCGGGGCGAGCCAGCCGGTGACCAGCGCGATCAGCTCCTCGGCGCCGCGCGCCGAGGTCTGGAAGAACGCGGTCGGCGACAGCAGGTAGTCGACGCCGGCGAGGCGTTCGCGGATCCGCGGCGGACCCGACAGGCGGACGGTGTCGGGGCCGAGCAGGCGCGAGAATTCGCCGGCGTTGGCGTTGACGCTGAGCGTCGTCGCGCCGGCCGCGTGCAGGCGGTCGGCCTGCTCGCGCAGGCCCGGCACGCGGTCTTCGCGCGCGACGACGACGACATGGGCTTCGCCGGCGGTCGTCGTCCGCACGAGCACGCTGCGCAGCAGGCCGCGCTGCGCGAAGTCCGGATCCCAGGCGCCATGGCCGAGGTCGGCGAGCACGTGCCGCGTCGCCTGCGCGAGCGCCCACGCGCGCGGCTCGCTCGCCGGGCACTCGTGCACCGCGACCAGCTCCGGGCTGCGCAGGCGATGGAAGCACGCCTCGAGGCCGCCGTCCGGCGCGTTGCGCAGGTGCAGCACGACCTTGCGGCGCTGGCCGAACGCCGGACCCGGGCCCGCCGCGGTCACGCGCGGCGCGCCGTCGCCGAGCGCGCCGTCGACGCTGCGCTG
>CAYMRG010000066.1:0-14340 GCA_964392555.1 uncultured candidatus Brocadiaceae bacterium | reverse complement strand
GGCCCCGCCTCCGCGCGCTTCGGTCGCCCTCCTTGCCGGACGACGAAATCGACGCACCCGGACGCGGCGGTTGGTGAGAAGTGCGGGCGGCGATCCCGCCACTGGGGCAACCCGCAAGATCGGCGCGGTTGTCCGGTCGCTCAGACGAGGTGCACCGCGGCGATCGTCACGAGCTGGCGGTAGACCAGGATCGCGCCGACCAGGCCGGCGATCACGACCAGCATCGCGGCGAGGCTGCGGCCCCAGCCGAGGTCGTGGAGGCGGCGCAGGGCCAGCGTCAGGTGGATGGCGTAGGCACCGAGCAGCGGCGCGAACTGCCAGTCGCCGATCGCGCGGAAGCCGAGCAGTTGCATCACGGTCAGGTACACCAGGTCGAACAGCAGGAACGCCGTGAAGAGGTGCACTGCCGCGACGAAGTGCGGCACGAGGCGCGGGTTGCGGCGGCGGAACAGCAGGTACAGCACACCGGCGACGGGTGGGATCAGCAGGCCGAGGAAGACCTTCGACTCCTGGCTCGCGCGATCGAACGCGCGCGCCGCCAGCGCGGCCTCGGTCTGGCCGGTCGCCGCCGCCTTGGCCGCGATCGCGCCGGCGACGTCGACGTGGAACAGGTTGCCGAGCGGGGTGCCGGCGGCGTAGGCGGCGGCCATCGGCTCGATCGGGGCGGCGTAGGCGCGCTGGAAGAACAGGTAGAAAACGACGCTGACGACCAGGAACAGCTGCAGCGGCGTCATCGTGCGGACGCGGCGGCCTTCGAGGTGGTCGCGGGTCAGCCGACCGGGCCGGGCGAGCAGGGTGGCGAACGTTCGCGCCAGCTTGCTGTCCCATTGCACGAAGCCGGCCAGCAGCTCGCCGCCCAGCCAGCGCAGCGAATGGTCGCGCGCCGGATCGAGGCGGCGTTCGCCGCACGCGGCACAGAAGGCGCCGGGGCGCGGCACGCCGCAGGTCGGGCAGCGATCCTCGGAAAGGGCGGTTGCCACGGCGTTGGGGGCCGCCCCCGGGGCGCTTCACGCCTCGGGGCCGGCGTCCGGAGCGGCGATCAGGCGCCGAACAGGCTCAGCTTGCCGAACTTCTCGGCGAGCAGGTAGCAGAAGGTCGAACGCAGCTTCTTGTTGTCCTTCTTCATCTGCTCGGCGACGGCCTTGATCGCCGTGTCGAGTTCGGCATCGGGCTGGGTCAGGCCGCACTTCTTCTTCAGGAAGCCTTCGCGGACGCGCGCCAGCTCTTCCTTGTCCGACGCCGAGACGAACGAGGAGTCGCTGCCCTCGCGCATCGCGATACCGAAGTGCTTGACGATGCCGGCAACGGCCTTCTCATTGGGGGCGGGAACGTACTTCTTGACGTCAGCGACGTAGTCGACCATCGAAATTCTCCAGTGTGTGGTGAGGGAGGAGTAGCGCCCGGAAGGTAGCGGCGAAGGGTGGCGGAGGCCAGGATTCGGCGCGAGTCCCGTTCCGCTCGGTCAGGCATCCGAGCTACGTGGTTCCACGGAGCGCCGGGCGGCCGGGCGGGCGGCGAGCGTGCGCCGCGGGCATGGGGAATCCGCGTCACGGCTACGGCGGAGTGTCGTTCCGGGGCGCACAGGAACCATGCTCAGCCACCTTCGCCCCGTGTCGCTCGCCATTGCGCTCGCGTCTGCTGCCGCCCCCTCGATCGGCCAATGCCCGACCGTCTGGACGCCGGCAAGCCCCCAGCCGCAGCTATCGGGTGTCAGCACTTGTTCGCTGGTCTGGGACCCCGATGGCGCGGGGCCGCTCACGGCGCGGCTCGTCGTGGGTGGGGAAGGGCTTGGCGGCGGGTTCGCCGGGCCGAACGACAACGTGCTGACCTGGGACGGCAGCGAGTGGCAGGCGGTCGGTGGCGGTCCGGGCACCGGGACGACGCGGCGCGTCCACGCGCTCACGGTCTGGAACGGCCTGCTCGTCGCCGGCGGCGAGTTCACCGGCAGTGGCGCCGACCACATCGCGTATTGGACGGGGTCCAATTGGGTGGGGTTCGGCGGTGGCCTGCCCGACACGGTGCGCCTGCTGACCCCGTACACCAACCAGATGATCGTCGTCTGCCAGGTCGGCGGCGTCTATACGTTCCGCCGGTGGAACGGCAGCAATTGGTCGCTCCTGCCGTCGCCGCCGCAATTGTCGGCGCCGGCGGCGATGATCGTCTACCAGGGGATGTTGTGCGTCGCCGGGCGGTATTCGACGCTCGGTGGCGTCCTCGAACGCTGGAACGGGACGACGTGGCTGCCGTCGATCCTCGCCTCGGCGAGCGTCGATTGCCTGGCCGTGGTCCCGTCGCTCCTGGTCGGCGGCGCGGACACCCTCTATGCCGCCGGCCGCTTCGGCGTGATCGGTGGCACGACCGCGTCGCGTATCGCCGCCACATCGGGCGGCACGGCGTTCGCCTGGAGCCAGGTCGGCGGTGGCCTGCCGGACCGCTGCTTTGCCCTGCACGCGCGCCGCTCCGGCCTGGTGGGCACGGCCGTGGTCGCCGCGATCCAGCCGACGTCGGCGGTGGCGCAGGTCCTGCAGTTGTCCAACGGCGCATTCGTCGCGATGGGCTATGCCAATCCGAGCTCGCTGACGTACTACAATGGCAGCGTCCATTGCACGGTCAGCGTCAGCAACAACGATTCCTGCAAGCGCTACGACGGCACCCAGTGGGCGACCGTGGTCGGTCCCGGCCTCGACGGCGAAGTGCGCGCCATGGCACCGAGCGGCGGGGACATGATCGTCGGCGGGACGTTCACCACCCACTCCGGGACGACCATCGACCGCATCGCGCGGTGGGACGGCGCGACCTTCCAGCCGCTCGGGCCCGGATTGACCGGCACCAGTGTCGATGCCCTGCTGCCGGCTGCCAATGGCGACGTGATCGCCGGCGGCCTGTTCCTGCAGGCGGGCGCGACGCCGCTCAACCACATCGGGCGCTGGGACGGGACCGCCTGGTCGGCGCTCGGCACGGGCATGGACCAGCAGGTGCTGGCGCTCTGTCGTCTGCCCAATGGCGACGTGGTCGCCGGCGGCAAGTTCACGACCGCCGGCGGAGTCGTCTGCTCGCACGTCGCGCGCTGGGACGGCACCTCCTGGTCGACGATGGGCGTCGGCTTCAACGGCGACGTCCAGGCGCTGGTCGTGAGCAGCGACGGCACCCTGATCGCGGGCGGTTCGTTCACCAATACAGGCGGCGTGCCCTGCAACCGTATCGCGCGATGGAACGGCAATTCGTGGCTCCAGATCGGCGCCGGCACGAACGGTGACGTGTATGCGCTGGCGGCGCGCCCCAATGGCGACGTGATCGTCGGCGGTTCGTTCACGACCGCCGGCGGCCTGTCGGTCAGCCATTGCGCGCGTTGGACCGGCGTCCAGTGGACGACGATGAACGCCGCGAGCATGGATACGAACCCGGTGCGCGCCCTGTTCGTGATGCCGGACGGCGACGTCCTCGCCGGGCGCGGGTTCGGCACGCCGACCGCCGCCCCCGACGACGGGATCGCGCGCTGGGACGGCAGCACGTGGGGCCGTGTCCGCACGGGCCTCGCTGGCATGGGCAACGTGTCGGCGATGGTGCGCGCGATGGCGTTGCGGGCCGACGGCGCCCTGGTGGTCGGTGGCGCGTTCACCCTCGCCGACGGCGCAACCGTGAAGAACCTCGCGGTGCTCGCCTCGGACTGCCCGGCTACGTCGACGCCCTATGGCGCTGGCTGCCAGAGCGCGGCGGGCCCGCTGGTATTGAGCCCTGTCACCTTGCCCTGGATCGGATCGTCGTTCCTGACGACGACCTCCGGCGTCGCCGCGAACAGCCTGTGTCTGGGCCTGATCGGGTTCGCGGCGACGGCCATCCCGCTCGATACGCTGCTGCCCGAAGGCCAGCCGGGTTGCCTGCTGCTGACGCCGCCGGACATCACGATGCTGCTGACGCCCGGTCCTGGCTCCGCGCAATCGTCGTTCGCGCTCGCCGACGATCCGGCGCTGGTCGGCGCCGTGTTCCACCAGCAGACGATCCCGCTCGAGTTCGATCCGACGGGCGCGATCGCCGCGATCCGTGGCTCGAACGCATTGTCGCTGTCGATCGGGTCCTTCTGATCCGCTTGCCAATTCGCCGTATCATGACCCGATCCGCACTCGTCGCCCTGGCCACGTCGCTGGCCACGTCGCTCTCGGCGCAATGCCCTCTCGATTGGACCTCGGGAGGGCCTCAATCCGCCCTGTCCGGGCTGAGCGGTTGCTCGGTGCTGTGGGATCCCGACGGCGCGGGCCCCCAGCCCTTCCGCCTGGTGCTCGGCGGTGTGCTCCTCGTCGGTGGTGACCAACCGGTGAACGCGCGCGTGACGACGTGGGACGGCACGCGCTGGGAAGCGCTGGGGACCGGGCCCGGAACGAGCGGCAGCGTGGATGACCTCACCGTCTGGAACGGCCAGCTCGTCGCCGCCGGTTCGTTCGGGGGCGGCGGGGTCGACGGCCTCGCCGCCTGGACGGGTTCGGCCTGGCAGCCGCTCTCGCCCTTGTACCCACCGGGTGCGGTCGAGCGGCTCGCCGTCTGGAACGGCGACCTCGTCACGGCCGCCAACGGCGCGACAGGTCCGACGCTGCGCAAGATCACCGGCACGACGCTGACGGCCCTGCCGGCGCCGCCGACGCTGACCTTCCTGCACGCCATGACCTCGTACCAGGGTCTGCTGTGCGTGGCGGGACGGACCACGTCGGGTGCCGGTGTGCTCGAGCGCTGGAACGGGTCCACGTGGCTGCCGTCGATCACCGCGACGAATGCGATCACCCGCCTCGCGGTGCGGTCGGCACTGGCGGTGGGCGCCACCGACGTGCTGTATGCGGGTGGCCAGTTCACGGGGATCGGCACCACCGCTGCGGCTTACATCGCGTCGACCAACGGCGGCGCGAGCTTCGCCTGGAGCGCGGTCGGCGCCGGCCTGCCGGGGCCTTGCACCAGCTTGCACGCTCGCAGCGTCGGCCTGACCGGGTATACGATCGTGGCTTCGACGACCAGCGTGACGTCGCAGACGGTGCGGTATTCGCTGAGCCCATTGGGTGGCACCCCGTCCTGGGTGGCGATGGGCAATGCGCGGTTGACGTCGCTGGCCTACTTCGGGGGGGCCTATCACGGCACGAGCGCCTTCCAACTCGTCACCTGCTTGCGCTTCGATGGGTCGTCGTGGCTGCCCGTTCGCGGCATGGGTTTGGACGGCGAGGTCCGTGCGCTGGCGCCCTTGGGCGCCGAGATGGTCGTCGCCGGCGACTTCACCACCGATGGCAGCACGGCGCTGAACGGCATCGCGCGGTGGGATGGCGTCGCGTTCCAGGCATTGGGCAGCGGCATCACCGGGACGAGCGTCGACGCTGTCGCGCAGCTCGCCAATGGTGACCTCATCGCGGGCGGCGAGTTCGCGACCGCCGGTGGTGTGCCCGCCGCGAACGTCGCGCGCTGGAACGGCTCGACCTGGTCCGCGATCGGCAGCGGCTGCAACGGTCAGGTGCTGGCGCTGGTGCAGATGCCCAACGGCGACCTGATCGCCGGCGGGGCGTTCACCGCCGCCGGAGCCACGCCGTGTTCGCACATCGCGCGTTGGAACGGCTCGTCCTGGTCGCCGATCGGCGCGGGCGTCGACGACGATGTCCGGGCCCTGGCCGTCACGCCCGGCGGCGTCCTGATCGCCGCCGGCTGGTTCCTCGCCGCCGGCGGCCTGGCCAGCAACCACGTCGCGCAGTGGAATGGCGCCAATTGGCTGCCGCTCGGCGCCGGTCTCAACGGCACCGTGCATGCGCTCGCCGTGCGGCCGAACGGTGACCTCGTCGCCGTGGGCTCGTTCACCGCCAGCGGCGTGTTCCCCGCCTACCAATGCGCGCGCTGGAACGGCACTGCCTGGCAGGCCATGGGCACGGCCAGCGCCAGCTCGAGCGACACCAGGGCCGTCGTCGTCCTGCCGGACGGCGACGTCGTCGCCGGGCGCGGCTTCCACCAGCCGACCGAGCAGTGGGACGCCGGCATCGCGCGGTGGAGCGGGACCGCCTGGTCCGGGTTCGGCAGCGGCCTGGCCAACGTGGCCCTACTGCCCGTATCGGTGCGCGCCATGGCCCTGAGCCGATCCGGGGAGCTGGTCGTCGGCGGCAGCTTCGACATCGCCGGTGGTCAGACGTCGTTCAGCCTGGCGAAGCTGACCACGGGTTGCCCGGCGTCGGCGCTGCCATACGGCACGGGCTGCAATAGCGCCGTCGGCACGTTGACGATCCGGGCCGATACGTTGCCGTGGCTCGGTGCGTCGTTCCGGACGACGACGTCCGGCGTGGCCGCGAACACCGTGTGCCTCGGCGTGATCGGCTTCACCCAGGTCGCGATCCCGCTGCAGACGCTGCTGCCGCAGGGCCAGCCCGGCTGCACGCTGTTGACCACGCCAGATGTGACGATGGTCCTGGCACCGGGGGCTGGCACGGCGCACTCCGTACTGCCGCTCGCCGACGATCCCGCGCTGGTCGGTGCATCGTTCTGCCAGCAGACCGTGCCGCTGGAGCTCGCGGGGGCCGGGGCGATCGCCGCGATCCGCGCATCGAACGCCCTCTGGCTGGTGATCGGCGCGCTGTGAGGGCGGCTCACTCCTGGCTCACTCCCAGGGCAGCGACTTCCTCGGCGCCGCCGGCCGCGACTTGCCGCGACGCGGTGGCTCGGGCGGTGCCGGCGGCTCGCGGCGGAGCTTCTGCGCCGCCGGCAGCGTGCCGGTGATCGCGCCGAGCAGGAACTCGAGCACGTCGTTGGCCTGGTAACCCTTGCCGCGCTTCGCCGGCAGGATCAGGTGCGTCTTGCCCGCCTCGACGGGCCGCACGTCGGCGAAGCAATCGAGCCAGCTCCCGCCGAGCGGCACGCCCGGCGGATGGCGGACGACGATGCGTTCCTGTTCGACCCATTGCACGCCGTGGACGCCGAGCGCCATCAGGCCGTGTTTGAGCCGGAACACGCGCAGCAGCGTCCGCACCGGCACCGGCAGCTTGCCGTAACGATCCTTCAGCTCGGCCTCGAGGTCGCGCAGCCGCTCGTCGTCGACCGCCTCGTCCATCTCGCGCAGCAATTCGAGGCGCTGGCGCGGCTCGGTGAGGAAGTCCTGCGGCAGGAAGGCCTGCACGCGCAGGTCGACGTCGACCTCGACGACCTGCATGCGCGTCTGCGGCCGCTGGTGCCGCGCCGAATCGACCGCCGAGCGCAGCAGCTGGCAATACATGTCGTAACCGACGGCCGCGATATGGCCCGACTGCTGCGGACCGAGCAGGTTGCCGGCGCCGCGGATCTCGAGGTCCTTCATCGCGATCGCGAAGCCGGCGCCGAGGTGCGAGAACTCCTCGAGCGCCTTGAGGCGTTGCCGCGCCTCCATGCCCGGCGGTTCGTCGCGGTCCAGCAGCAGGTAGCAATACGCCTTCTCGCTGCTGCGGCCGACGCGGCCGCGCAATTGGTGCAGCTCGGCGAGGCCGAAATGGTCGGCGTGGTCGATCAGGATCGTGTTGGCGCGCGCGATGTCGAGGCCGTTCTCGACGATCGTCGTGCTGACCAGCACGTCGAAATCGCCGCGGACGAACGCGCGCACGGTCTTCTCGACCTCGGCCTCGGTCATCTGGCCGTGGCCGATCGCGATCCGCGACCCGGGTGCGAGGCCGCGCAGCCGCTGCGCCAGCACCTCGAGCTCGTCGATGCGGTTGTGCAGCACGAACACCTGCCCGCCGCGGCCCAATTCGCGCAGCAGCGCGTCCTGCAGCACGCGGTCGTCGCGGAACAGCACGCGCGTCTCGACCTCCTGACGCCCCGGCGGCGGGCTGTCGAGCGTGCTGATGCCGCGGATGCCGAGCAGCGAGCCGTGCAGCGTGCGCGGGATCGGCGTCGCGCTCAGCGTCAGCACGTCGACCTCGGCGCGCAGCCGCTTGAGCCGTTCCTTCTGCCGCACGCCGAAGCGCTGTTCTTCGTCGATCACGACCAGGCCGAGGTCGTGGAATGCGATGCCTTCGCCGAGCAATTGGTGCGTGCCGACGACGATGTCGACGCTGCCCTTGGCGAGGCCGGCTTCGACCTCGCGTCGGTCGGCCGGTTTGCGATAGCGCGACAGCAATTCGACGCGCAGGCCGAACGGTTCGCAGCGTTTGCCGAACGTCCGCGAGTGCTGCTCGGCGAGGATCGTCGTCGGCGCCAGCACGGCGACCTGCCGGCCGCTGAGCGCGACGCGGAACGCCGCGCGCAGCGCGACCTCGGTCTTGCCGAAGCCGACGTCGCCGCACAGCAGCCGGTCCATCGGCGACGGCTTGCCGAGGTCCTGCTGGATCTCGGTCCAGGCGCGCGCCTGGTCCACCGTGTCGCGGAACGGGAACGCGTCGAGGAAATCGCGTTCGAGCGCCTCGGCCGGATACGGCGGTCGCTGCACCAGCGCGCGCTTGCTCTGCACCTCCAGCAATTCGGCCGCGAGGTCGAACAGCGCCTCCTCGACCTGCTCCTTGCGCCGCTGGAAACCCTTGCCGCCGAGCTTGTCCAGCGGCGCCTTGCCGCCGCTCCCGACGTATTTCTGGACGAGGTGGATCTTGCTCGCCGGCACGAGCAGCTTGACCTCGTCCTGGAAGCACAGCCGCAGGTGCTCCTCGGTGCCCTCGCCGCGGTGCACCAGCTCGGTGCCTTCGAACCGCGCGACGCCGTGCACCGCGTGCACGACCAGGTCGCCGGGCCCCAGCTCGAAGAAGCTCTGGATCGCGCGGCTCGGCACGACCACGCGTTCGCGCACGCGCGCCTGCTGCGGCACGCCGGCGAATTCGACGTTGGACAGCGCCGTCGTCGCCAGATCCGGAATGCGGAAACCGCGGCTGATGCCGCCGAGCAGCAGGTCGACCTTCTCCTGCTGCAGGTCGACCTCCTTGTGGGCGAAGATCTCGCGCAGCCGCTGCCGTTCCTCGTCGCTGCGGCAGAACAGCAGCACGCGCCCCGACACGCCGCGCACCGAACGCAGGCGACCCGCCGGATCCGCCTCGCCGCTGCCGACCGCCGAGCCGGCCGACAGGATCTTGTAGTCGAGGTCGTGGCTCGGCAGCGACGACACGTCGAGCCGCGGGCACGGCCGCAGCGTGTCCTGCAGTTCCTGGACCTTGTGCGCGTAGTCGCTGGCGAACGCGACCGTGCGCGCGACGCGCTCCTCGATCCGCAGCGGTTCGTAGGCGACCACCAGCAGGCTCTGCGGCGCCAGATGCTTCAGCACCGAGCCCTCCTCGTCGGCCGCCGCCGCCGCGCCGAGCCCCAGCGCGTAGCGGTCGTGCACCGCCGTCGTGCGCTGCGTCGCCGGATCGAACGTCCGGATCGACTCGAGCAGGTCGTCGAGGAATTCGAGCCGCACCGCCGCATCCGCGCCCATCGGGAACAGGTCGACGATGTCGCCGCGCATCGAGCATTCGCCGGGCGCCAGCACCAGCGGCACGTGCCGCAACCCGGATGCCTGCGCGCGGTGCAGCACCTGCGCGCGGTCGATCCGCTGGCCCTGCGCCAGTTCGAGCTGCGCCTTGTTGAGGCTCTTCGGCGTCGCCACCGGCTGCAGCAGCGCCTCGATCCCCGCCAGCAGCGGCCCGCGGTCGGCGCGATGCCGCTGCAGCGCGCGCTGCCGGTCGCTGCGCGTCGTCGGCTCCGGATTGCCGTCGTCGTCGCGTTCTTCGCGCGGCAGCACGTGGCTCGCCACACCGAACGCCGCCAGGTCCGTCTGCAATTGCAGGCTGTCGACGTCGTCGGCCGTCTGCACCAGCATCGTGCCCCGATGGTGGCGGTGCAGCACCGCCAGCAGCAGCCCCGCCGACGCGCCCCACAGCCCGCCCGACTTGCGCTGCGCACCGCGCTGCAGGTGCTCCAGCACGTTGTGCGTCACGGGCAGCTTGCCGAACTCGGCGAGCAGGTGGTCGATGGGGGTGGCGGGGTCGGGCACGGGGTGGGGGAGACTACGGTGTCGGGGGTGTCTGGACGAACTCCGGCGTAGGCTCCGTGGGCGCTGTGGGCCCGAAGTCGGGCCGCCATCGGCTATTCGGCGGGGGATGGCGGCTGGCTGCGATGGCCTTTAGCATAGACTTGGCGGCAGGCTTCTGGTATGCATCGCACGAACTCGACACGCCGAGGAAAAGGAAAGGCCGGGAACCAGCGTCCGGTAGGTTCCGGAGGCAGGGAAGGCCGAGATGGCGTGGCGAGCCAGGAAACCATGAAGAAGGTTCTCGTAGCAAGCTCGCAGCTCGCAGCTCGCAGCTCGCAGCTCGCAGGTACTCGTGCCTGCTGTCGCCGCGCTGATTCTCGGCGCGGGTAGTGTGATGGCGCAGATCCCGCGCTTCGCCACGCACGACTGGACGCCGGTCGTCGGCGGACCGGAGCCGTTGGACTTCCCGGAGGTGTGGGCGGACACGAAGGCGCCGGGGGACGGCCGGATCTACAACGTGGGGACGATCGAGGTGGTCAACACCTTCCCCCTTACCGCCGAGTTTTCCAACAACTTCCCCAGCGTCAACCATGCGCAACCGGCCAATGGACTGTTGCCGTTCCTGCTGGGCCAAAGGCGCCAGGTGGTGATGCTGCAAGTAGCGGCGCCAGCAGGCCAGGACGTATTCCACCAGAAATTCTACTACGGCAATGACAGTGATCAGTCGCATACCGCCACCAACGGACGCGGAATCGCCGTCTGGCCTGCGCAGAACGATGCTGACACACGCATCGTGATCTGTGGCGAGACCCAAGCCAACAAGCTACCGCAGTGCACGGACCAGTGGCCAGGGGCCGGCTCCGGCGCCACATCGGGCTTCATCGCCGTATTCAATGGCTTCGGCGACCTCAGGTGGAGCCACCACTTCTACGGTTTGGCGGAGGGCCAGCACTGCGCCATCACCGACGTCAGCGTGCGCATCGTGTACGACGCATCCGGCAACCCGCTCACCGACATCGTGACGTTTTGCGGCATCTCCACCTACGGCAACCCGGCGAACAACCTCAACCTGACGACGGTCGCGCCGTTCGCCGCCCCCACGGGCTGCAGTTCGGCCGGCGGCTCGACCGACAACGGCGCAGGCCAGTGGGACGGCCTCGTCGGCCGGATCCACCTGCCGCACACGGCGACCACGGGGCCTGCAACGGTGGACTTCCTGTCGGTCGTCGGCGGTGCGCAGCAGGACGGCTTGTTCGGCCTCGCCGAGTTCGACCAGGCACACTTCGCCGTGGTCGGCTCGACCGGGGTGCCGGGCACGACCCCGGCGGTGGGGCTCGATTTTCCGCTGACCCTGCCGGCGGCCGGGTGTCCTGGCGCGACCGGGGGAACGTATGCCCTCGGCGTGGTTGCGGTGTTCGAGGCGGTTTCGCCACTGGTCCTGTCGTTCGGTGGCACGATCGGCGAGTTGCTGGAAGGAACGTGCACCGTGGCGCGGGACGTGCTGGCGACACGCTTCAACGGCGCCGGCGGCTACCAGGGCATGTGGATCGTCGGCTCGACCAATGATCCGAACCTGTTCAGCTTCGCCTGGCCGGGGGTTTCCGCACCTGCTCCCCAGGCTGTGTACGGCGGTGGCCCCGCCGACGGATTCCTGTTGGGCGGGCGGCTCAAGGACGCCGCTCTCGCGCCTGGCTGGACGGTGTTTTCTGCAGAGCAGGGCACGTTCCGCGGTGGCTCGGGCGACGAGGGGCTGACCGGCGTGCAGGCCTGGAACGAGTACTACGACCATGTCGCCGTGGTCGGCTTCGACTCGGCCAACGGCGGCGACATCGATGTCGCAGGCTACTACAGCAATCCGATGCTCCACGTGATGCGCGAGCAGTTGCTCGGCGGCGCCAACCAGGAAGTGCCGACGGCGATGGGGGTCGTCAACGCCACCGTGTTGGGTGGTTTCGCCGAATACTCGCTCGGCAATCCGGCCGGTGGCGGGGTCACGGTCGGTGTGGATGCGCGCGTCCACGCCGTCGGCAGGACCATTGGCTCGGGCATCTCGGTGGTCGGTGGCGGTCGCGGCAAGGTCGGCGTCCTGACGGACGCCGTGCGGTTTGCCGTCGACATGCTGCCCCCAGGAGTTGGTCGAACGGATGGAACGGGCGACGCGGTGCCTTCAGGGGGCCCCATCGGCGGGTATCCGATCGCTCCCTATCCCGGCGGCACCACGCCGGAGTGTGCCCTCACGCCCTTTGGTCATCAGATCGGCCATGCCGATCCGCAGGTGCCACCATTGTCTCCACGGATGATGCTCGACTACCTGGGCCCCGCCCCGGTGGCCGGTGGTGCGCCGGTCATGGTCGTGGATCGGCCCTCCGGCAATTCGGGTTTCATCCTGCCGATCCTGCAAATCGGCTTCCCTGGCGTGAGTGCTGGCGGCGGCAGCCCGTTTGCCCCTGCCGTGTTGATGCCGGATGGTCTCGTGCTCTGGACCACATCCTCTACGGCTGTCCTGCTTGGACCCTACTTCCCGCTCTCCAACGCCTCGCTCGAGTGTCTGCTCCCCGGCGCGCTCCCGCCGTCGCCCGCGACGTTCACGGTGCAGATGATCTTCGGCCTGGTTTCACCCATCACCGCCGGCCTGGCAGGCTCGTGTGGTGGCACGACTACGCTGGCTGCGTCGTCTGCCTTGTGGATCAGCTACTGATGCACCGTTGACCTTGGCTCTGCCGCCTGCGCGGCAGGGCCGCACTTGGAGGATCCTATGCGCTACCTGGCGACTACTCTCGTCCTTCTCGGTCCCCTGGTGGGGCAGCAGGTCGTGCAGCCCTACCAGGCGCCGAATCTGCCGTCGTCGGCGAGGGCCTGGGGGTACATGACGTACGACACCCGGGCCTTGGAAATGCCGTGCACCCAGATCGCGTGTTCCCCGACCGGCACGCTGTACCTGCGTGGCGACGGACGACTGTTCTACCAGGGGATGTTCTCAGGCGGCGCCCCATTGCCGCTTGCACCGGCAGGTACACACATAACCGATATCAGCCTGGGGGAGATGGGCGGGCTGGCCCTTTTTTCCGACGGGTCCGTCATGGGATTTGGCGCGGAGATGTCCTTTACGAGCTACGTGCCTTCACCGCCCCCGGCCCCCGCAGGCCTGTCCTACACCGACGTTGCGTGGTGCCGGACGCATTGTCTGCTGCTGCGATCAGACCTGGCGGTGGTCCCCTACCTGCCGCATGGGGCCGTCAACACGTACGGCGTGGCGACGATTCCGACCGTGCCGCCCGGCACGTGGGTCACGGAAGTCGCCGTGGTCGACGGGCGGTCTGCGCTGAAGTTGAACGACGGTAGCCTCGTGTTGTTCGGTCGCAACGATTTCGGGCAGTGCAACGTGCCCGCTTTGCCACAAGGCATGCGCTATGATGCGTTTGCCCTGGATCCGAAATTCACCGTGGCCTTGCGGAGCGATGGGCAAGTCATCGCCTTCGGCGACAACCAGCTTGGTCAGTGTAATGTACCCCCAGCGCCTCCCGGTCTCGCCTACCAGGCCGTCGCCGCAGGTGAGGGCTTTGGCGTAGGGCTGCGGTCGGACAATTCCTTGGTAGTGTGGGGGGTTGCTGTCGGCTATTTTGGAATTGGGCAAGTCCCTGTGATTCCTAGCGGATTGCATTGCGTGCAATTGGATGCGAGCTACCTGCATGCCGCCGCCATGTTATCGGATGGCACTGTGTTATCGTGGGGGGTCGAGCACAATTACCAGCACCATGTGCCGGCTCTGCCGTGGCGGCGCTCTTGGTCCGAGCCGCGTCATGAGCAACTTGCGTGTGGCGACTCCCATTCCATTCTTATCAGGTCGGATGGCGAGACAGAGGGTTTTGGGCTTGACGACAGTGGCCAGGCGACCGTTCCACCGTTGCCGGCGGGGGTGCGACTCGAGAAGTTGTCGGCTGCGACTGCTCACACCCTTGCGCTATTGTCGGATGGAAGGGTGATTGCATTTGGCAACAACTCGCTCGGCATGTGCAGTGTCCCCACCTTGCCGTCTGCCGTGAATTACGTCGACATTGCGACGGCATACAACCATTCGGTTGTCCTGCGCTCGGACGGGCAGGCGCTGGCTTTTGGAACTAATAGTTTTGGCCAATGCAGTATTCCACCGCTTCCTGCCAATATGGGTTATGAAAGGATTGGTGCAGGATACAACTTTACGATCCTTGGTCGTTCAGACGGGCATGTGGCGGTTGTTGGCAACACATGGTTTGGCACACTCAACAATGTTCCTGCACTGCCAGTCGGTGTGCGGTACGAGCAGTTTGCCGGTTCCGACTACTACATCGCCGGCCTGTGCTCCGACGGGAGCGTGCGGGTCTGGGGGGGGACGGGGGGATCGTCCTGGGGTGCCCCACCAAGCCTTCCCCAGGGCGTCTATTATG
>CAYMRG010000065.1:0-14397 GCA_964392555.1 uncultured candidatus Brocadiaceae bacterium | reverse complement strand
CGTATCATGAGCTTCGGGATGCGACGGGCGGCGTCGGCATCACGCTCGCCCGCCGGTGCGGTTGCCTTTGACGGTGGCCCTGCGGTCGCGACGCGCACGATGCGCGAACGCCGCGGTGTGAGCGCGGCCGCGATCAGCGACCGTGCTGCCGCAGCAGCCAGTCGCGGAACGCGCGCAACGCCGGCAGCTCCGCGCGCCGCTCCGGGTAGGCGAGGAAGTAGCCCTTGCCGGTGCGCGTGCGCGTGTCGGGCAGCGCCTCGACGACGCGGCCGGCGGCGAGTTCGTCGTCGACGACGAACGCCGGCAGCACGGCGACGCCGAGGCCGGCGATCGCCGCCTCGAGCGCCATCGCGTGGTGCTCGAAGCGGGGGCCGCGGCGGCCGTCGACGCCGGTGATGCCCTTCGCGGCGAGCCAGTCCTCGAACGCCTGCGGCCGCGGTGACATCTGCAGCAGCGTCGCGCGCTGCAGATCCTGCGGGGCGCTGAGCGGGTGCTTCTTCAGGTAGGCGGCGCTGGCGACGACGACGACCTCCTCGTCCATCAGCGGTTCGAGCACGGCCCCGGGCCAATGGGCCTCGCCGTAGTGGATCGCGGCGTCGAGGTCCTCGGTGGCGAAGTCGAACGGGTGCAGCCGTGTCGCGAAGTGCACCTGGATCGCCGGGTGCGCCTCGGCGAACGACGGGAAGCGGGGGATCAGCCACTTGGTGCCGTAGGTCGGCAGGATGGCGAGCTGCAGCACGCCGCCGCCGCGGCGCAGCGCGCGCAGCTCGAGCGCGGCGGCCTCGAGCCGATCGAACGCGGCGCGGACGTGGGCCAGGTAGCGTTCGCCGGCGGCGGTCAGGCGGATCCGCTGGCGCTCGCGCTCGAACAAGGGCGTGCCGAGGTGCTGTTCGAGCGACTGGATCTGCCGGCTGACCGCGCCCTGGGTCACGTGCAGCTCCTTGGCGGCGCGCGTGATCGACAGGTGGAAGGCGGCGGACTCGAACGCCTGCAAGGCGCCGGTGCCAGGGAGGGATCGGCTCACATCATGAGTCTACGTCATCAACTCATGCAGAGAAGTCGATTCCGTCGCGCCCGCGGGTGAGGCATCCACGTGCTACTCTTCTGGCGCGAAACGGCGGGAAGCGCCGTCTTTCTGCGCTGCGGCCCGAACTCGCCCCCTCGAGACGCGCCCGCGCCCGCCGTTTCGCGACCTTTCGCCCGCGCCGCCAGCCATGCCGAATCTTCATGAAACGTCCCTCTGGGCCCTGCTCGACGCGGTCGTCGGCACGGTCCGCACCGTGCGCCTGTTCGAGGCCCTCGAGGTGCACCCGACGTTGCTGCGGCCGCGCGCGGGCTCGCTCGGCCGCGGCGAGCTGGCGCAGGCGCTGAACATGCTGCTGTTCGAGGACGTCACGCGCCGCGTGCCGGTCGCCGGCGCCTACGTCGGCGACACCGTCCGCGCCGGCCGCAAGCTGGTGTTCGACCACGGCGCGCTGCGCACGGTCGCCGCGCCGAGCGGCGCGCTGCCGCAGGGCCACCTGGCGTTTGCGCGGATCCTCGAGCCGCTCGGCTTCCACGTCCGCGGCGTCTACCCGCTCGACCGGATCGGCATGACCGGCCGCGCGTTCGCGCACCGCGACCTGCCCGAGGCGATCGCCCAGTTCTTCGTCAGCGAGCTGCACCCCGAGCGCTTCAGCGCCGAGTTCCAGGCGGCCGTGCAGCGCGTCGTCGGCACGTCGCGCGATCCGCTGACGCCGATGGCCGCGGCGCTGCTGGCCGAGCTGCAGCAGAACGGCCGGCTTGCGTTCGCCGACGCGGTGCGCCTGCTGCCGAACCTCGTCGCCTGCTTCGACCGCCAGCACGGCGAGCCGGCGTGGGCCGACTACGAGGTTCTGCTGCGGGAATCGAAGGAGATGGCGTGGATCGCGACCGAGGGCAACGCCTTCAACCACGCGACCGACCGCGTCGTCGACGTCGAGGCGACGGCGGCCGAGCAGCGCCGCCGCGGCCGCCCGATCAAGGACCAGGTCGAGGTGTCGCAGAGCGGCCGCGTCCGCCAGACCGCGTTCCGCGCGGCGATGGTCGAGCGCCTGTTCGTCGGCGCCGACGGCGCGCTGCGCACCGAGGTCGTGCCGGGCTCGTTCCACGAGTTCATCACGCGCGCCGAGGAGGCGCCGGGCGTGCTGGACCTGTGCTTCGACGCCGGCAACGCGACCGCGATCTTCAAGATGACGGCCAAGGCGTGACCGCGGCCGCGCCGGACCCTACGGTGCGCGCATGACGGTCGAAGCCCCGCGAGATCCGCTGGTGGACGCGCTGCGCGCCGAACTCGGCGAACGCGGCGTGCTGGTGAGCCCCGAGGACCGCGCGCGGTTCGAGACCGGCTGGCGCTACGGCAAGGGCACCGCGCGCTGCATCGCGCGGCCGTCGTCGACCGTCGAGGTCGCGGCGGTGCTGCGCCTGTCCGCCGCGCATGGCGCGCGCGTCGTCGCGCAGGGCGCCAATTCGGGTCTGGTCGCGGCGTCGACGCCCGACGCGAGCGGCGGGATGATCGTGCTCAGCCTCGAACGCTTCAACCTGGTCGTCGACCTCGACGTCCAGGGCCGCACCGTGCTGGTCGACGGCGGCGTGCTGCTGAGCCAGCTCAACCAGGAGCTCGCGCCGCACGGCTTCTGGTTCCCGGTCGACCTCGGCGCCGATCCGCAGATCGGCGGCATGGTCGCGACCAACACCGGCGGCACGCGCCTGCTGAAGTACGGCGACGTCCGCCACAACCTGCTCGGCGTCGAGGTCGTGCTCGGCGACGGCCGCGTGCTGTCGATGTTGAACCGGCTGCGCAAGAACAACACCGGCCTCGATGCGAAGCACCTGTTCGTCGGTACGACCGGCGTGTTCGGCATCGTGACGCGCGCCGTGCTGCAGGTGGCGCCGCTGCCGCGCCAGCGCGCGACGGCGCTGGTCGCCTGCGCGTCGGGCGAGGCCGTGCTGGCGCTGCTGCGCGCGCTCGAAACCGACCTCGGCGACGTCCTCAGCGCGTTCGAGGTGATGAGCGCCGCCGCGATCGGCCCGGTGTTCGCGCACCAGCCGAGCCTGCGCAAGCCGTTCGCCGAACTGCCGCCCTACGCGGTGCTGGTCGAGCTCGCGTCGACGTTGCCCGCGAGCGCGCTCGCGCTCCCGGAGGTGCTCGAGCAGACGCTCGGCGCGCACCTCGAACAGGCCGGCGACGGCGTGCTCGACGTGCTGGTCGGCAAGGGCGACGAGTTCTGGCAGATCCGCCACCACATCAGCGAGAGCCTGCGCGGCAGCGGCAAGATGCTCGCGTTCGACATCAGCGTGCCGCGTTCGCAATTGCCGGCGTTCACCGAGGACGTGCGCGCGCTGCTGGCGAAGGACCACCCGTTCGTCCGGCTGTGCGACTACGGCCACTGGGGCGACGGCGGCACGCACCTGAACCTCGTCTGGAGCCCCGCCGACGCGCCCGGCGACCCGCAGCAGCTCGTCGCGACGCTGCAGACCGCGATCTACGACCGCGCGGTGCGCGGCTATTCCGGCAGCTATTCGGCCGAACACGGCGTCGGCCCGCACAACCAGCGCTTCTACGACCGCTACACGGATCCCGCCGTGAAGTCGTTGTGCGACGTGCTCGGCGACTTCTGCGACCCGCAGGACCTGCTCGGCACGGTGCGGCTCGGCTGACCGGGTCGAGCGCGCCTGTCCCCCCTTCCGGCACAGGAGGGCATGGGCCAGAATGCCGCGGTGACCACGTCGGATGCCGAGTTCCGGGCCCGTTTCGAACAACTGGGCAGGTTCTTCATGGGCACGTCGGACGTGCACGTGGCGCTGGCGCGCGTCGTGCAGAAACTCGAGGAGCTGCAGATCCCGTTCGCGATCTGCGGCGGCATGGCGGTCAACGCCCACGGACACCAGCGCACGACGACCGACGTCGACGTGCTGCTGACGCCCGAGGGGCACGCGAAGTTCAAGGCCAACGCGGTGGGGCTCGGCTGGGTCGAGAAGTTCGCCGGCAGCCGCGGCGTTCGGGATGCCGAGAACCGGGTGCCGATCGACTTCCTGCTGACGGGTGGCATCCCGGGCGATGGCACGCCGCACGGCGTCGTGTTCCCGGACCCGGCGGCGGTGGCGGTCGAGCAGGCCGGGGCGAAGTACCTGTCGCTGGCCAAGCTGGTCGAGTTGAAGCTCGCGAGCGGTTTGTCCGCGCCGGATCGACTCATCGATTTCGCAGACGTGATCTCGCTGGTCCGCGCCAATTGTCTCGGCGAGCACTTCGCCGACGGACTGCATCCCTACGTGCAGGCCAAGTACCGCGAGCTCTGGGGTTACGCGCAGCGACCGAACGACCTGCCCGAGTGAAACTCACCACGCCGGCGGGGGATTGCCGCGTCGACATGCGGCCAGACGGCGCTGCAGCAGGCGTTGCTCGGGTTGTGTGCAGGGTTGCGCCAGCGCCTGCTCGAGGTCGGCGATCGCCGCGTCGTGGTTGCCGGCCGCCCAGTGCAGCTGCGCGCGCGTCGCCGCGAGCAGGCCATAGTCGCGCAGCGCGCGGTCGTCGGCGAGCGGTGCCAGGTCGGCGAGCCCGGCCGCGGGGCCGTGCACCTTGGCCAGCGCGACGGCGCGGTTGAGGCGCACGACCGGCGACGGCGCGATCGCCAGCAGGCGGTCGTATTCGCCGAGGATCCGCGGCCAGTCGGTCGCCGCGAACGTCGGCGCCGCGGCGTGCAGCGACGCGATCGCGGCCTCGACGTGGTAGGCGGTCAGCTCGTCGCCGGCGATCGAGCGCGCGAAGTGGTGGAAGCCGAGCCGCAGCCAGTCGCGGTCCCAGTGCGCGCGGTCCTGGTCGGCGAGCGTCACGATCTCGCCAGTGGCGTCGAGCCGCGCCGGGATCCGCGCGCCGAGCAGCAACATCAGCGCCAGCAGCGCGTGCACGGTCGGCGTCGCGGTCGCCGGTTCGCCGAGCAGCAGGTCGGCGAGCCGGACCGCCTCGACGACGAGGTCGGCGCGCACCAGCTCGCCGCCCGCATGCGCGCGGTAGCCTTCGTTGAACATCAGGTAGATCGCCTGCAGCACGAGGCCGAGCCGTGTCGGCAGCTCGTGTGCCGCCGGCAGCGCGAACTCGATGCCGCCCTGTTGCAGCTTCGTCTTGGCGCGCACCAGCCGTTGCGCGACCGCGGTGTCCTTGAGCAGCAGCGCGCGGGCGATCGCCGGCACGCCGAAGCCGCAGACGGTCTTCAGCAGCAGCGGCACGCGCGCGTCGACCGGCACGGCCGGGTGGCTGCACAGGAACAGCATGCGCAGCGTGTCGTCGGCGAGCGCGCCGCGCGGCGCGTCGGGTGGCGGCTCGGTCGCGTTCGCGGCCCAATGCTGCAGCTCTGCTTCGATCCGCGCACCGACCTTCTGCCGGCGCAGCGCGTCGAGCGCCAGGTTGCGCGCGACGCGGAACACCCACGCCTCGGGCTGCTCGGGAACGCCTTCGGCCGGCCACACGCGCAGCGCGCGCAGCAGCGCGTCCTGCACGACGTCCTCGGCGAGCGCCAGCCGCCCCGGGCCGAGCACGCGGCACAGCCCGGCGACCATCTGGCCCCAGCGGTGGCGGAACAGGTCGTCGACGACGTGGGGGATCACGCGGCTGTCAGTAGCCGGCCGTGGCCGGAAGTTGCAGCGTCAGCTCGAGCGTGTGGTCGGCGAGGACGGTGCATGTGCCGACCAGCAGCACGTGGCCCGTGAAGAAGTCGCCAGCGCCTTGTTCGCGCGCTTCCTCTACCATCCGTGCAAACGCCTCGCGCGTGGTCAACGCCTTCGGCAGAACGACGATGCGCGCCGCGCCGGCGCGAACGGTCGCGAGCGCGCGCCCCTCGGCATCGGTTGGGGGCGCGAAGTCGCGTTGCCCCGCGACCTCGAACTGCAGGGCGACGTCGGGTACGGGGCGTTGCTGCGCGTCGCGCACCGTGATGCGGACCATGCCGCTCGGCACCGGCTTGCGCCGCTCTTCGACCGCGCGCGCTGATTCGGCGCGGGCCGCGCCGAGATCGAGGTCGCGGTGGCAGGTGGCTCCGTCGACGAGTTCGATGCTGCCACACGGCAACCGCGACATCGGCGGCAGGCCGGGCATGTCGACGAGCTCGATCCGCCACGTTCCCGCGGGCAGGCAGGCGAATTCGAACGAGCCGTCCGGCGCGAGCCGCAGGCGCGCCATCGCCTTCCCCACCTGCTGCGACGTCGGGAACCTGCCACGCGGACCCGACAGCTCGAGGAACGGCAGTTCGCGGCCGGGTTCGGCGGCCCGCAGTTCGTTCCATGTCACCGTCGGCAAGGCCCTGCCGACGAGCCGCGCACCGCGCTGGATACGGACCACCAGGTCGTCGGGCTCGTCGAGGCGCACGCCGTTGACCAGACGTGGCTCGTGTCCGGGGCCGGGCAGGCAGAGCGCGAGGTCGTGTCCGCCGGGACCGCGCAGCACGATCGTGCCCGCGTCGTCGGTCGCGTACTCGCTGAGCACCAGGGCGTCGCGGCCGTCGGGCCGGTAGGTCCATGCCGAGTGGGGGAGGATGTTCCTGCGTTGGTCCAACGGCTTGCCGAACGGCTCGCAGAGTTGCACGGTCACCCCGGCGACCGGGCCGTTTGCGTCGGCCACGCGCAGGCGGCGTTCGGCCATCGGATGCGCCGTGCGCTCGATGCGGCGCGGGCCCGCCGTCGACTGCACCAGGTGCTCGAACAGCGGCGCCAGTCCCGATGCGGTCGGAAACTCCACGGCGAGCAGCCAATCGCCCCGCGCGAACCCGGGCAGCGTGACCTCGCCATTGCGATGCAGCATGCGGTCGAGTGGATCCCGTCCGGTGCCGATGGACTGTATGGCCCGGCAGGCGTCGAGGCGGGCGTGGTAGCGCTCGACCGGCTGACCCTGCTCGTCGGTGATGCGCAGCGTCAGGTCCGCGCCATGCGCGAGGCGCAGTTCGACGTCGCGTGATCCCCAGGCTACGACAGCCGGCTCGGCGAGCGGCTCGTAACCCTTGGCCTCGACCTGGAGCTTCGCCTGCGCGCCGGAGAAGCCGCGGTGTTCGAGCCGGAACGTGCCATCCTGATCGCACCCTTGCGGGTTCGCGATCCGGTCGTTCTCGTCGCGAACGAGGGCGCGCAGCGGGGTTCCGTCCGCGTCGTCGACGACGCGGCCGCGAATGTCCAACGGGTTGTCGGGCGGTGCGGTGGGCAGGATCGAAACCGCGAGGAGGGTGCAGGTCGTCGGATCCGCCGTGCCCACCTCGATGCGATCCGGGCGCACGGCGGTCACCGGGCGATGCTGGCAGGTGAGCCGGACTTCGCACGGGCCAGGCGGCAGCGGGTCCCTGGTCGCGAAGGTCCCGTCTTCGCCGACGTCGCACGCGGTTCCCCAGGTCGTCGTGACGACGCCGCTGCCGCGCGGCTCGCGCACGAGCAGCGTCAGCCGGGCGGGGCCGAACGGGCGCCCCTCCGGATCGAACACCTGCCCCGTGACCTTTACTCCTGGCCGCAGGGCGACGTCACCGACGTCGGTCTGCGAACCTTCGGCGAGGTGCTGCCAATGCGCGCCCTGGGCGACGAGGCCCGCGCGCGAGATCCGGAGGTCGAAGCTCCAGGGCTCCGGCGGCCAGAACGTCACCGCGAAGCGGCCATCGGCTTTGCTGGTCACCGGATCCGGAGCGCGCCAGTCGACGGCGTCGGGATGGTCGAGCAGCCAAGGGTCCGCGGCCGCCTGGTCGAGGCAGCGGCCGTGGACCTCGATGGTGCAGCCGGCGAGCGGGGCGCCGCGCGCGTCGCAGCAGCGGCCGACGATCGTCGCCAGGCGGATTGCTTGCGCCGGCTCGGTCGGCGGAGCGACGGTGCGTTCGGCCGTGGGCTCATGGGTGTCGTCACTCGCCGCCGGGTCGGCGGGCTGGACTGCGGCGGGTGCGCCGCCGGCCGCCGAGGGGCTCGCCGCGGCCGGTGACGGCGTCGCGGGTGCGTCGCCAGCCCATCGCCACGCGAGCCAGGCGCCGAGCGCCATGGCCGCCAAGGCTGCCACCAACGCAAGGCGTCGGAACACTCTTCCCGAGCTCATGGCTGATGCGTATCAATCGTCCGGCGCTTCGTCGAGTCCTGACGGGGTCCGCACCGTCGCCCGATGTTCGCCTTGGGTTCGCCCCGGATCGAGGCCCGCCTTCACTCCTCCGGCTGGCCCATGAAGTCGATCTCGCGGACCTCGATGCTGCCGAAGCGCAGGTTCGGATGCCCCTGGCAGAGCCGCACCGCGTGGTCGTAGTCGTCGGCCGAGATCAGGTAGTAGCCGCCGACGACCTCCTTGGTCTCGACGTAGGGCCCGTCCTGGATCGCGACCCGCTCGCCGCGCGGCACGATCACCTTGCCGCCCTGGTCCATCAGTTTGTGGCTGCCGTGCAGGCGGCCCTCCTTCTGCATCCGTTCGCCCCAGGCCTGGTATTCGCCGAGGATGCGGGCGAAGTCGTCGGGGGTCAGGGAGCTGTAGTCGGTCGTGATGTCGCCGCGCAGGATCAGCAGGAACTTCGTCATGGCTGGGGTCGGTAGGTTGGAGGAAGGGCGCCGCGTGCCCGTCGTGGGCGGCGGCGGTTGGCAGACGAACGATCTTGGACCGTCGCGACCGGGAAGTGCAGAAAACCCCACCGCGGCTCCGGTCGCCCGCGCCCGTGCCGCAAGCCTGCATCCGTCCCGATCCGCCGTGGCATGGTGCGTAGGGCGTCGCTAGCATCGCGGCCCGGATGGGACCTCGCCGCATGGACCAAGCCACCTCGTCCGCGAACCCTGGTTCGCCGTCTCCCGCCGCCGCTCGCACCCCCTGGCGCCGCCTGCGGGTGCCGCTGGTCGGCGTCGCCCTGCTGGCCGGGTTCCAGCTCGTCTCGTGTCGAACGGCTGCCACCTGGCAACCGTACGAGCGCCCCGCCGACAGCCTGCAGGGGCTGATCGAAGCCACGAAATCGGCCGATGGCTCGTGCGCGAAGTGCCACGAGGGTTGCGCCGACCCGCACCCCGGGCCGCGCGTCGCCTCGTGCGTGCACTGCCACGGCGGGGATGCGAGCAAGGACACGGCCGAGCAGGCGCACCCGCAGCCGCTGTTCCCGAAGCGCTGGCAGGGCTCGGGCAACCCCGAGCACGCCTACACGCTGACGCTGGTCGAGAGCCAGGCCTTCGTCCGCTTCGTCAACCCCGGCGACCTGCGCGTCGCCAACCAGACCTGCGGCCCGTGCCACCAGGACGAGGTGCTGCGGGTGATGAAGTCGCTGATGACGACGGCGGGGCACTTCTGGGGCACGGTCACCTACGCCAACGGCATCGTCAGCACCAAGCGGTCGATCCTCGGCGAGTCGTACGGTCCCGACGGCACGCCGCAGATCGTCAACCACGTCGTCACCGACGCCGATGGCACGCGCCGCGCGCCGACCGCCGAGGAGATGGCGAAGCACAGCTGGTCGCCGGTCGCGGTGCCGCTGCCGCACTGGGAGGTCACGCAGCCGAGCAACATCTTCCGCATCTTCGAGAAGGGCAGCCGGCTCGGCGGCGTCGCGCTCGGCCAGAACGGCCTGTCGTCGGCGGTGCCGGGCCTGCCCGACAAGAACGAGGATCCGGGGCGTCCCAACAACCGCTCGTCGGACCGCGGCCTCGGCACGCTGAACCGCGTCGACCTGCCGACGCTGAACGTCCACAAGACGCGCCTCAACGACCCGCACCTGTCGTTGCTCGGCACCAACGACAACCCGGGCGACTTCCGCTCGAGCGGCTGCACGGCGTGCCATATGGTCTACGCCAACGACCGCGATCCGGTGCACTCGGGCCCGTACGCGCAGTTCGGCAACCGCGGCCACGGCAACGTCGGTGAACGGGCGACCTGGCTCGACCAGGCCGGCACGCCCGGCGGCAAGGCCGATCCGACGATCCCGCAGGATCAGTCGGGGCATCCGGTCGCGCACCGCTTCACGCGCTCGATCCCGTCGAGCTCGTGCATGGTCTGCCACATGCACCAGCCGAACTCCTTCCTGAACACCTACTACGGCTACCAGATGTGGACGTACGAGACCGACGGCCAGGAGATGTGGCCGGCGGAGCAGAAGGAGAAGACCGCGGCCGAGCGACGGGAGATCATGGATCGCAACCCCGAAGGCGCGGCGCAGCGCGGCAAGTGGAGCGATCCGGAGTTCCTGGCCAACGTCGCCACCGACGTCAACCCCAAGCTGCAGCACACGCAGTTCGCCGACTACCACGGCCACGGCTGGATCTTCCGCGCGGTCTTCAAGATGGACCGCAAGGGCAACTTGCTCGACAAGGACGGCAAGATCGTTCCGTACGACAAGGCCGACAAGTTCGCCGGTGTGATCCCGCCGCTCGGCAAGGCCGACATCGACCGCAAGTGCTTCGTGCCGCAGCCGGGCCAGCCCGTGCACCTCAAGGACATCCACGCCGAGCAGGGCATGCACTGCGTCGACTGCCACTTCGAGCAGGACGTGCACGGTGACACGCACCTGTACTCCGAGTACCAGGCGTCGATCCAGATCCAGTGCCAGGACTGCCACGGCACGGCGACCGAGCTGGCGTCGTTGCGCTTCTCCGGCCCGGCGGCCAAGCCGGCCGCGGGCGCGGGCGGCGATGTGAAGCAGGACCTGATCCACAGCGCGAAGAACCTCTCGGTCATCAAGACGCCGTGGGGCAAGCCGCGCTTCGAGACCGTCAGCAAGGCCGGCCGCACGCGCCTGATCCAGCGCTCGATGCTGTATCCGGATCTCGAGTGGCAGGTGCCGCAGGTGATGTACTCGGTCGACCCGAGCGACCCCGGCTACAACGCGAAGGCCGCGTACGCGAAGCTGCAGCAGAAGGCCGACGGCTCGTGTGCGCACGCGCCGGAGAAGATGGACTGCGCGGCCTGCCACACGTCGTGGATGACGTCGTGCTTCGGTTGCCACCTGCCGCAGGAGGCGAACTGGAAGACGCCGATGCACCACTTCGAGGAGAAGGAGCTGCGCAACTACGCGACCTACAACCCGCAGGTCGCGCGCGACGACGTGTTCATGCTCGGCATCTCGCCGGACGTCAAGGACAACAAGGTCGCGGCCGTGCGTTCGTCGTCGGCGGTCATGGTCTCGTCGACCGACAGCCAGCGGCGCATCGCCTACAAGCAGCAGCTGACGGTGGCCGCCAACGGCATGAACGGCCAGTGCTTCAACACGCACTTCGCCCACACCGTGCGCAAGACCGAGACGCGCAAGTGCTCGGACTGCCACCTCGGCGATCAGGACGACAACAACGCGTGGCTCGCCCAGACCTACCTGATGGGCACGAACTACGTGAACTTCTTCGGCATGTATGCCTACGTCGGCGCCGGTGACGACGGCCTCGAGGCCGTGCGCTGGACGGAGTGGCCGGAGCCGCAGGCGGTGGTCGGCAGCAACCTGCACCGCATGGCCTACCCCGAGGAGTACAAGGAGCACGAGGCGAACGGCCGCAACCTGGCCGAGGTGCACCATCACCACGGCGAGATCCGCAGCCTCGAGGTGCGCGGCGAGTACCTGTATGCCGCGTGCGGCGAGGACGGCTTCCGCGCCTACGACATCGCCAACATCGCCAACAAGGACTTCTCGGAGCGCATCGTCACGTCGCCGGTCTCGCCGCTCGGGCAGGACACGCACGTCGTGACGCGCTTCGCGACCGCGGTCGCGCTGCCGACCAACATGTCGATCAGCATGGCGCGGCCGTTCCTGCCGGCGAACCGCGAGCAGAACTACCCGTACCGCGGCCACGACCAGAACCTGCACGAGACCTACCGCTACGCCTACGTCAGCGACCGCTACGAGGGCCTGGTGCTCGTCGACATCGATTCGCTGACCGACGGCGATCCCGACAACAACTTCTTCCAGCGCTCGCTGACGTTCAATCCGGGCAACCAGCTCGACGGCGCCGAGAACCTGTGCATCGCCGGCGCGACCGTCTACGTCTGCTGCAGCAAGGGGCTGGTCGTCGTCGACGTGCAGGATCCGCTCGCGCCGAGGATCGTCGCCACCGTGCCGCTGACGAAGCCGACGGCGGTCGCGGTGCAGTTCCGCTACGCGTTCGTCACCTGCGGCGAAGGCCTCGCGGTGGTCGACGTGACGTTCCCCGAGCAGGCGTCGCTGGCGGCGAAGCTGCCGATCGACGACGCGCGTTCGGTCTACGTCGCGCGCACCTGGGCCTACGTCGCCGCCGGCAAGGGCGGCGTCGCGCTCGTCGACGTCGAGCGGCCGCGGCAGCCGAAGCTGCTGCAGATGTTCAACGCCGGCGGCAAGCTGCGCGACACCAACGCGGTGCGCGTCGGCATGGTCAACGACAGCGTCTACGGTCTGGTCGCCGACGGCGCGACCGGCTTCCACGTACTGCAGCTCGTGACGCCCGAGGACGGCGGCCGCAGCGCCTACGGCTTCGCGCCGGAGCCGCGGCCGAAGTGGATCGCCGGAGCGCCGATGCACGGCGCGCTGGCGATCGCGAAGGGCCTCGAACGCGACCGCGCGGTCGACGAGTCGGGCCACCAGGTGTCGGTGTTCGGCCGGATCGGCGGGCGCCCGTTCACCCTCGACGAGATGCGCCGCCTGTTCGTCCGCAACGGCAAGGTCTGGACCGTGTCGGATGAGGTCCCGGCCGGCTGGCAGCCGCCCGCCGCCAAGAAGTGATCCGACCGCCGTGCGCCTCCGCCCCGTTGCTCCGCTCTTCCGCCCATGAATGGTGACAGCCAGTCCTCTCCTCTCGACCTGCTGATCGTCGGCGGTGGCCCGACCGGGACCGCCGCGGCGTGGCGTGCGCACGAGCTCGGCCTGTCGGTGCTGGTCGTCGACCGCGACTGCGTGCTCAGCATCGTCAAGGAGTGGGGCGAGCACGAGCCCGACCCCAAGCTCGTCGATGCCGACTATGGCGACCTGACCGACCTGACGTTCCCGCCGGGCGGCGCCCTGGTCGCGCAGCTGCCGTACGAGGACCAGTCGCGTGCCGACCAGCTCTACGAGCGCTGGCTGAAGGTCTACGACGAGCACAAGGTGCCGTATCGCAACGGCGTCGAGTTCGGCGGCTGCGAACGGCTGACCGACGGCGTACTCGCGGCCGAGTGCATGGAGCTGCAGACGCAGGCCAAGACCAAGGTCTACGCGCGCAGCATCCTGCTGGCGCTCGGCAGCGGTCAGCCGGCCAAGGTGCGGCTGATGGGCGACGGCCTCGGCATCCGCTACAAGCTCGGCAACAGCGAGGATTTCGTCGGCGGCCCGGCGTGCGTCGTCGGCGGCGGCATGTCGGCGGCCGAGGCGGTGGTCGCGATCGCGCTCGCCAAGTCGGCGGCCAAGGACAACTCCGACGTGTTCTGGTGCTACCGCGGCCGCGGCATGCCGAAGGTCGCGCAGGGCAAGGCGCTCGCCGGCAAGTTCTACGAGGCGTGGACCGGCGGCAACATCCG
The DNA here is from genome assembly GCA_964392555.1 of uncultured candidatus Brocadiaceae bacterium. Classification (GTDB taxonomy): domain Bacteria; phylum Planctomycetota; class UBA1135; order UBA1135; family UBA2386; genus CAYMRG01. The sequence continues at coordinate 953 of CAYMRG010000065.1, read as the reverse complement.
CTACCTGCCGCTCAGCGAACCGCTGGCCGTGTTCAAGGACGAGAAGGGCAAGGAGCTGGTCGCCGTCAAGACGCGCCGCGTCGAGCAGCAGAATCAGCCGCCCGAGCTGGTCTGCTACGAGTTCGAGAAGAAGCAGGTGCTGGCGTTCATCGGCTCGGAGCGACCGACCGACCTGCTGTCGGGCGTCGGCATCCGCGAGTTCGAGCTGGCCGACGCGCCGGCGAAGAAGCGCCTCGCCGTCACCGGCCTGTTCGAGTCGCAGGTGACGGGCGTGTTCATGGCCGGCGGCCTGCTGCACCCGGCCTACATCGAGACCGGCGACTTCCGCCCCGAGGCGCTGCAGTCGACGCTGAAGGACAGCTCGACCTGCTTCAAGAAGGGCATGATCGAGGGCGTTGCGATTGCCGAGACCGTGTTCCAGCGGTTGAAGAAGGGCCAGAGCGACGACGCGATCCGCAAGCAGATCGCCGGTCTCAACCAGTCGCTGGCGCCCGTGCCGAAGCCGAAGCCCGCGACCGCGCCGTTGCCGCCGGTCGAAGCGACGCCGCCGCAGCTGCAGCTCGGCGCCGTGTTCGTGCAGACCGGACCCGGTGAGAACGCGACCAAGACCGAGTTGTTCTTCCCGGTCGGCGACGCGGTGATCGGTCGGACCAGCGGGCGCGTGGTCGTCGGCGGCGACGCGCTGCTGCTCGACCAGCACGCCGCGTTCCGCATCGACGGCGAGGAGGTCTACGTCACCAACCAGCCGTACGGCGGCGAGTGCTACGTGCGGTTCAACGCCGAACGCACGGTTGCGCCGGGCACGGTGCTGGTAGCGGGACGGCAGCGGTTGCGCGTCGACGTCGTCGCCAACAAGGTGCAGCTGTCGCGCCTCGACGCGGCCGGCAACGTCGCCCGTGCGATCCAGGTGACCCGCGAAGAGTTGGAGCTTGACAGGGCGCGGCGCTTCTCGC
>CAYMRG010000064.1:0-14442 GCA_964392555.1 uncultured candidatus Brocadiaceae bacterium | reverse complement strand
AGCACCGGGTCGCCGCCGAGGCGCGGGTCGAACAGGCCGATGTGGTAGAGGCGCTCAAACGCGACCAGCAGGACCGTGATGCCGAGCACCGGCGTGGCCAGCACCTGCAGCAGCGAGGTCGCGTAGATCGCCCACACGAACAGCGGCATGCGGAACCAGGTCATGCCCGGCGCGCGCAGCTTGTGGACGGTGACGATGAAGTTCAGCCCGGTGAAGATCGAGCTGAAGCCCAGCACGAACACCGCGAGGCCGATCAGCACGACCGCCTTCTGCGTGTAGAGGCTGTACGGCGTGTAGAAGGTCCAACCCGTGTCGAACCCGCCCATGATGATCGCCAGCGTCGCGAGCACGGCGCCGGTGAGCCACAGGTAGAAGCTCAGCAGGTTCAGGCGCGGCAGCGCGACGTCCTTCGCGCCGACCATCAACGGCATCACCATGTTGCCGATCGAGCCCGGGATCGCCGGGATCACGAACAGGAACACCATGAACACGCCGTGCAGCGTGAAGACCTGGTTGTAGATCTCGTTGTGGTTCGTGAACAGCAGGCCGTTCGGCTCCCACAGGTGCAGGCGCACCAGCAGCGCGAACAGACCGCCGCACAGGAAGGCGATCATCGTGCCGACGAGGTACATCAGGCCGATGCGCTTGTGGTCCAGGGTCGTCGCCCAGGACATGAAGCCGCTCGAGCAGTTCAGGTAGTTCTTGCGTCCGCCGGGAACGGCTTCGGCATGCGTGTCGATCGTCGGGACGTTGGTCGTCATGGCTGCCTCACTCGTTCGCGAGCGACTTCATGTACTCGATGATGCCCTTGATCCGGAACGCGGGCATGTCCGGGAACGGCGTCATGTTGTTCTTCTCGAACCCGGCGGCCTTCTTGGCCTCGGGGTTCTTGATGGATTCGGTGATGTAGGCCTCGTCGACGGTGATCGTCTGGCGCTGGCCGTTGACGAACACGTCGCGCTGGCCGCCGGTGATCTTGCCGTCGGCGCCCTTGACGAAGAGGCCCTTCCAGCTCGGGCCGACACCGGGCGAGCCGTTGACCGAGTGGCAGCTGCTGCAGGCCGACTGGTAGTAGGCCTTGGCCAGCGGCAACGCCTCCTCGGGCGGGGTCTGGTCGTTCCAGCGGTCCCACGGCTTCTTCGCGTAGTCCTCGTGCGAGACGACGTGGATGACCGCGTACATCTTCGAGTGGTCGAGGCCGCAGTACTCGGCGCAGAACAGGTGGTACTTGCCGATCTCGGTCGGCTGGAACCACAGCGTCTGGTTGCGATTCGGGATCACGTCGCGCTTGACGCGGTGCGCCGGCGAATAGAACGCGTGCAGGACGTCGTTCGACTGCAGCAGGAAGCCGACGGGCTTGTTGACCTCGAGCCACAGTTCCCCCGTGCTGTCGCCGCCGGTGGGGTACTTGAACTCCCACTTCCACTGCGACGCCTGGGCGACGTGCAGGTTGCGGCTCGCGGCTTCCGGCATGTTGCTCATGTCGAGGCTGCCCTTGAAGCCCCAGGCGAACATGACCATCACGATGATCAGCGGGATGACCGTCCAGATCACCTCGAGCGGCGTGTTGTGCGTGACGTTCGAAGCCGCCGGCTGGTCCCAGGTCTTGCGGCGGTACTTGACCACCGAGAACGCCAGGACGGCCGTGATCAGGACGAAGAAGAAGATGCAGACGGCGTACGTGAAGTAGAACAGCCCGTCGACGTCGCTGAACGTGCTGGCGAGCTTGGGCAGCTGGCCGAAGCCGTCGATTTCGAAAGCGGGCGCCGCATTCGGGATCGCGGAGCTCTTGGCCGGGTCCTGGATCAGGTAGGCGAACACGGTTGTCCTGGGCTGCGGAAGACTGGGTGGAAATCGGTTGGTTTGCGCGAGGTCAGGCGGTCGCCGCGCGGGCGGCGCGGCGTTCCTTGCGCAGGAAGACGATGATCATCGTGGCGATCGCCACGAACGTCACGGCGCCGCCGAGGCGCATGATCGTGCCGGCGGTCATCGTGTAGGTGTTGGCGCGGGAATCGAAGGTCAGGCAGTTGAGGCGGACCTGGTCCCAGAAGGTGCCGAGCTTGCCTTCGCTGGCCTCGACCAGCGCGAGGCGCAGGTCGCCAGGCTCGAACACCGAGTTGACGATCGTGCGGCTGACCACGCCCTTGGCGGTCAGGAAGACCAGCGCCGGCGGGTGCGAGAACTGCTTGGCCGCGGTCGACCAGTAGTAGTGGAAGCCGACCGCATCCGCGAGCGGCACGATGTTCGGTTCGTCGCCGACGCAGACGCGCCAGGCCTCGTCGGCGCCGACCCGGTTGATCTTGGGCAGGAACGACTGCTTGCGCGTGTTGGCGGTGGCGGCGGTCTCGTTCGGATCGATCGAGACGTTGAGAATCCGGTAGTCCTTGCCCGGCTCGAGGTCGACCTCGCCGAGCGCTTCGAGCGCGGCGCCGAGCACCTGGCCGCACATCGCCGGGCACGTGTAGTAGCCGAGGATGAGGATCACCGGCTGCTCGCCCGGGAACCACTGCTGCAGCGCGAACGGGTAGCCGCGCTCGTCGGTGAACTTCAGGTCGAGCGGGATCTGCGTGCCGATCTTGTCGTCCATGCGCGCGGCCTCGTCCTTGATCTGGAGGATCTGGGACGGGCGCATGCCCGCGCCCTGCGCCAGGGCGGCGGTCGCGAGCAGCACGGTGGTCAGGACGGAACGCAGCATCGGGGTCACTTCTGCGCCATCTTGGCGAGGACGTCGGCGATCTTCTGGTGGGTCGGGTTGTCGGGCTCCGTGCCGACGCCGAGGAACTTGTTCTCGCGCGCCTTGGCCTCGTCGAGCTCGACCGTCGGGGCCTCGTAGATCTTGCGTTCGCGCTCCTTCTCCTGGACGAGCACGAAGATCGGCACCATCACCCAGAGCGAGATGAACAGCACGATCGCGCCGCCGACGACCCAGATGGTCGCCGAGCGCGCGTCGATGTCGTGTTCGGGATCGAGGGGCACCGGGGCGTGGGTCGCGCCGGCTTCGCCGTAGTGATCGTTGTTGTGGCCGTGGGACATGGGATCACATGTTCTGGAAGTGCAGCGCCTCGGCGAGGCGCGGATCGCGCAGCGGCACCAGGTTGGTCTTGCGCAGGTTGAGCACCGTCAGGCCGGCGACCAGCGCCAGCATGCCGGCGAAACACGCGAAGTCGGTCCAGTGGACGTTGGCGAGGTACTCGGTGAGCTGCGCCGAGAAGCCATGCACGGCCTCGTGGGCCGCGTGAGCGCCGTTGGCGACGTGTTCACCGTGCGCGGCACCTTCGGCGGCGTGTTCGGGGACCGACGGCACGATCAGGTACTGCATGTCCATGCAGTGGATCACCAGCAGGAAGATCGCGCCGGCCGACAGGGCGACACCGTTGCGCTTGACGTGGCGCGACATCAGGAACACGAACGGCACGAAGAAGTGGCCGAAGACCAGGATCGTGCCGACCGCGCCCCAGCCGCCCTGCGCGCGGACCGCGAACCAGTGCGTCTCCTCGGGCAGGTTGGCGTACCAGATCAGCATGTACTGGCTGAAGTTCGTGTAGGTCCAGAAGACCATGAACGCGAACATCAGCTTGCCGAGGTCGTGGTAGTGCTCGACCGTGATCGCTTCCTTGAGGTAGCCCTGCTTGCCGAGCCACTTCGCGAACAGGATCGTGAAGGCCAGGAAGGCCATGTACCCGCCGGAGAAGTAGGTGATGCCGAAGATCGTGCTGAACCAGTGCGGGTCCAGCGACATGATCCAGTCGAACGCGGCGAATGTGATCGACAGCGCGAACGCCAGCAGACCCGGCGCCGCGACGCGCGACATGCGCAGGCTGAGCGCGGGGTCGCCGGTCTGGTCCTGCTTCAGCGAGCCGCGGCGGAAGAACGTCGCGAGGCCGATCCAGACCAGGAAGTAGATGCCGACGCGGACGAAGAAGAACGTCTTGTTGAGGAAGCCCGCCTTGCCGGCCAGCACGTGGTCGTCGGCCTGCGGGTGCAACCAGTGCTCGTAGAGGTGGTCGAAGCCGAGCAGGATCGGCACGAACAGCAGCAGCATGAACGGCAGGACCGCCATGATGTTCTCGGCGACGCGGCGGACGGTGACGCTCCAGCCGGCGCGCACGATGTGCTGCACCATCGTGAAGAACAGCGCGCACAGGCAGATGCCGAGCGCGCCCATGTAGCCGACCAGGTAGGAGGCGTAGAAGTGTTCGCCGCCGAGGCCCCACGAGCCGCCGATCAGCGCGAGGCCGATCGCGAGCAGGGCCATCTGCGCGGTGGCGAGGTCGCCGTCCTTGACCCGATGGGTGACGTGCGGTGCCAGTTCGCTGAGGCTGGCGGCCGAGTTCGACAGGGAGGTCATGGGGCGTTACTTGCTCAGGTTCTGGAGGGCGCGGACGTAGTGGACGATCGCCCACCGATCCGCGGGGGTGATGCGCGGGCCGTAGGCCGGCATCGTGGTGCCCTTGCCGGTGGTGATGGCTTCGAAGATCTCGCCGTCACTGAGGTTGGCGACGCGGTTGTCGGCGCCCTGGACGAAGTGGAAGTTCGGGATCGCGACTGGCCAGCGACGGCCAACCAGGCCGTGCCCCTTGACCGGGTCGTTGCCACCCTGGCCGCTGTAGCCGTGGCACGGCGAGCAGTTGATCTCGAAGCGTTCCTTGCCGCGCGCCAGCACCGCGGCCGTCGGCTTGACGGGGTTGCTGGTGACGAACTTGCCGGTCGCGTCCTTGTTGGCCAAGCTGGCGTCGGCGACGGCGTCGCGAGCGACCGTGCCGTCGACCGGCAGGCGCATGCCGCGGTGGTCGGTCCACCCGTCGAATTGCGACTCGGACTGGGCGAGCAGCTTCGGCTGGAAGTCCATGTCGAGCACGAGGTGGACCGGCGGCTGCTCGGAGATGCCGCCGCGACAGCCGGTCAGCAGCGCCGAGGCGAGCGCGAAGGCGGTGAGGGCCAACCGGGATACGGAGGTGGTCGTGAAGGGCATCGGTTCAGTCCTCGAGGCTCTCGACGTGCTTGCCGCCATTGCTCTGCAGGAAGGCGACGGTCTGCTGGCTGTCGAAGCGGGGGTCGGTGGCCTCGATCGACAGGAAGAAGCGGTCGTCGGTGACGCGGCCGATCTGGCTGTGGGCGAAGATCGGGTGGTGCAGGCGCGGCAGCCGGTTGAGGCCGAACATGCCGAACACGGCGCCGAAGCCGGACAGGAGCACCATGCACTCGAACGTGATCGGGATGGTCGACGGCCACGCGTAGGGCTCCTTGCCGGAGACCCAGAACACGTAGTCGTGCGCGTTCATCCACCACATCATCAGCTGCGCGAGGCAGATGCCGGTGAGGCCGCAGCAGACGACGATCCAGCCGAGCGGGCTGGGACCCTGCCGTAGCGCCTTGTCGAGGCCGTGCACGGGGAACGGCGTGTGGGCGTCGACGCGGGTGTAACCCTGCGCCGTCACCTTCTCGGCCGCGTGGTAGATGTCGGCAGGCGTTTCGAACTGCGCGACGACGCCCCACTTGGAGTTGTTGGCCATGGTAGTGGTGCTCTCAGTGGATGGCCTGGACGGGCTCGTGGTGAGCACCGTGGGCGGCGTGGTCGCCGTGGTGGTGCGGGTTGGCCTGCGGCATCACGCCCTTGACTTCGCTGATCGCCAGGATCGGCAGGAACCGGCAGAACAGCAGGAAGAACGTGAAGAACAGGCCGAAGCTGCCGACGTAGGTCAGGATGTCGATCAGCGTCGGCGAGAAGTAGGCCCAGCTCGACGGCAGGAAGTCGCGGTGCAGCGACGTGACCGTGATCACGAAGCGCTCGAACCACATGCCGATGTTGACGAAGATCGAGATGACGAACAGGACCGTCGGGTTGCGACGCAGCGCGCGGAACCAGAAGAACTGGGGGCTGATCACGTTGCACGAGATCATGATCCAGTAGGCCCAGGCGTACGGGCCGAACGCGCGGTTGATGAACGCGAAGCCCTCGTATTCGACGCCGCTGTACCACGCGATGAAGAACTCCATCCCGTACGCGTAGCCGACCATCGTGCCCGTCAGGAGCAGGATCTTGGCGATGTTGTCGAGGTGGTTCAGCGTGACCAGCTCGTGCAGACCGAGCCACTTGCGCGCCGGGATCATCAGGGTCAGCACCATGCCGAACCCGGAGAAGATGGCGCCCGCGACGAAGTACGGCGGGAAGATCGTCGTGTGCCAGCCGGGGAGCAGCGACACCGCGAAGTCGAACGACACGATCGAGTGCACCGAGAGCACCAGCGGCGTGCTCAGCGCGGCCAGGATCAGGTAGGCCTTCTCGTAGTGGATCCAGTGGCGGTTGCTGCCGTGCCAGCCGAACGAGAACACGCCGTAGAGGCGCGCGGCGACCGAGCGGCGCGCCTTCGCGGCGCGGTCGCGGAAGGTCGCGAGGTCGGGGATCAGACCGACGAACCAGAACAGCGCCGAGATCGTGAAGTAGGTGCTGACCGCGAACACGTCCCAGAGCAGCGGGCTCTTGAAGTTCGGCCACAGCGCCATCTGGTTCGGCAGCGGGAACACCCAGTAGATGACCCAGATGCGGCCGACGTGGATCGCCGGGAAGATGCCCGCGGCCATGACCGCGAAGATCGTCATGGCCTCCGACGCGCGGTTGATCGAGGTGCGCCACTTCTGTCGGAACAGGAAGAGGATCGCGCTGATCAGCGTGCCAGCGTGGCCGATGCCGATCCAGAACACGAAGTTCACGATCGGCCAGCCCCAGCCGACCGGGACGTTGTTGCCCCAGACGCCGATGCCGTTGAACACCAGGTAGCCGATCATCGCCCCGAGGTTCAGCAACAGCGCGATCGCGATGCCGAACATCAGGTACCAGCCCTTGGGCGTCTTGTTCTCGGCAACGCGCGCGATGATGTTGGTCACCGACGCGAAGTCGTTGTTGCCCTCGACCAGCGGCGCGCGGCGCAGCGGGTTCTCCGGCTCGTCGACAACAGTGATGGCGGTCATCGGATCAGGCCGTCTCGTGGAGTTCGGGGTTGGGGTTGCGGACGCGACCGAGGTAGGTCGTGCGCGGCTTGGTGTTCAGCTCGGACAGCAGCCCGTAGTTCAGCGGGCTGTTGCGCAGCTGGGCCACGCCACTGGTCGCCTCGAGGATGTTGCCGAAGGTGATCGCCTGCGTCGGGCACGCCTGCGCGCAGGCGGTCGTGACGCGGACGTCGTCCTTGCCGTCGCCGACCTTCTTGCCGGCGAGCTTCGCGGCGATGCGGCCGCCGTTGATGCGCTGCACGCAGTAGGTGCACTTCTCCATCACGCCGCGCGAACGCACGGTGACGTCCGGGTTGAACGCCATCCGCTTCGTGTCCGGCACGTTGCCCAGGTAGTCCAGGTAGTTGTAGCGACGGACCTTGTAGGGGCAGTTGTTGCTGCAGTAGCGCGTGCCGATGCAGCGGTTGTAGACCATGTCGTTGAGCCCGTCGGGGCTGTGCATGGTCGCTGCGACCGGGCAGACCGACTCGCAGGGCGCGTTCTCGCACTGCATGCAGGGCACCGGCATGTTGGCGACCTGCGGGTCCTCCGCCAGCGCCAGCTTGTCGTCGAGCGAACCTTCGCCGTGCTTGCCGTCGGCGACCGACGAGAAGTAGCGATCGGCGCGGATCCACAGCATCTCGCGGTTGCGGGCGACCTGGATCTTGCCGACCATCGAGATGTTGTTCTCGGCGACGCAGGCGACGACGCACGCCGAGCACCCGGTGCAGGCGTTGAGGTCGATCACCATGCCCCACTGGTAGGGCGACTTCTTGACCTGCGGATCGTCGCGACCGTCCTGGTAGCGCTCGACCCACAGCGAATGGGCGAGGTCCTTCTCGGTCGAGTCCTTGTCGTGCAGGCGCGCCGCCTGGTCGAGCGGCGAACGCTTCGGCGCCCAGCGCGGGTCGGTGGCGTTGGTCTTCGCGTCGGTCTCGCGGACGATCGCGCGGCCGACCATCGTGCCGTGCTCCTGCGTGCAGACCAGCGAGTAGCTGCCGCTCGACTTGGCGATCTGCGCGCCGTTGATCACCCACTGGGCGTTGCTGGCGCGCAGCGGATAGGCATCGAAGCCCGTCTCCTTGGCGACCTTGCAGGTCTCCGGCAGACGGCGGCCCCAGCCGAGGTGGATGGTGATGCTGTCGTCGGCGTGACCTGGCAGGATCCAGGCCGGGATGTTCAGCGTGGCGCCGGCGACCGAGATCGCCAGCAGATCGCCGTTCTGGACGCCGAACTGCTTCGCGGTGGCGATGCCGAGCAGCGCGGCGTTGTCCCACGTCAGCTTGGTCAGCGGGTCCGGCACCTCCTGCATCCAGGAGTTGTTGGCGAACCGGCCATCGATCATCTTCGGGCAGGCGCGCAGCACGACCTCGGTGCCGGTCGTCTTCGCGTAGCCGCGGACGGCGGTCGCGATCGCACCGAGGTTGAGCGTCGGCGACTCGGCGGCGAACTGCGAACCGGCGACGACGCCGTCGTGCAGCGCCTTGGTCCACCAGCCGTCGAAGTCGGTCGTGGCCGCGGCCTTCTGCCAGTGCCCGCGCAGCAGCTCGTAGCCGTACGAGGTGTCGCGGCCATACGGCAGCGATTCGTGCATCGTGCCCTGCTGGGTCAGCAGGCCGAGGAACTCGAGCGCCGTCACGCCGCCGTGCAGCGGCCGCACCAGCGGCTGCTGGATGGCGATCGTGCCGTCGTGGGCGCGCGTGTCGCCCCAGCTCTCGAGGTCGTGGGCGAGCGGGAAGTGCCAGTCGGCGAACCGCGCGGTCTCGTCCTCGTGCGAGCCGACGTGGATCATCAGCTTCGGCTTCTTGGCCTTCAGCAGCTCGGCGAACTTGAGGTCCGCCGGCGCATCGAGCACCGGGTTGGTGCCGAGGCAGACGAGCGTCTCGCAGAGGCCCTGCTCGATCGCGTTCTTCAGCTCGACGATCGCTTCGACGCAGCTGTTCTGCAGGCCGTCCGGCTGCGCGCGGTAGCTGACGGTCTGGCCGACCGCACCGAGCGCCTGGTTGAGCACGTGCGCGAGCGCGTGGACCGAAGCCGGCTGGCGCGGGCCGACGACGACGACGCAGCGGCCGCGGGCGGCCTGCAGGTCGCGGGCGACGATCTCGAGCCACTTCTTGCCGTTCTTGACGAACGCGTCGCTGCCGTGGCTGCCGACCGCGTCGGCCAGCTCGCTGCCGCCGCCGACGCCGAGCGCCTTGCCCAGCGCGAACGCCACGGCCGGGATGTCGGACGACTTGGTGCGGAAGCGGTGGTCGGCCGCGGTGCCGGTGGTGCTGAACGTCGACTCGACGACGTAGAGGCGCGACAGCTGCTTGTCCTTGCTCGGCTGGCGGCGCGTCTCGGCCCAGGCCCTGGCGTTGCGCAGGTTGTTGCCGTCGGTGTCGAGGAAGTCGCTGTCGAGCGACAGCACGACGTCGGCCTTGCCGAAGTCGTAGTGCGTCGTCAGCGGCTTGCCGAACGCCATCTTCGCGCCGGCGAGCTCGTTGTCGGCATGGACCGCCTCCCAGGCGAGGAGGCGCGCCTTCGGGTAGGTCTCGCGCATCTGCGCGATCGAACCCTGCAGCGCCGGCGAGGCCGACGGCTGCATCAGAACGTAGAGGCCGGCGCCCTGCTTGACGCCGCCGAGGTCGGCCATCACGCCGCCGTTCTTGCCGCTCCACAGCTCGGCGAAGTCGGTCCAGACCTTGGTCGCCTCGGCCGCCAGATCCTCGGTCATGCCGTGGCCGTCATGGCCAGCGGCCTCATGGCCTGCCGCGTGCCCCGACTCGGCGGCGGGCTGGCCCGCGCGCGGCTTGCGGCTGCGACCCGGATCGTAGAGCTGCAGCAGCTCGGCCTGCAGACGCAGGTCCGACCCGCCGAGGCTGCTCGGGTGGTCGGGGTTGCCCTCGAGCTTGGTCGGGCGGCCGTCGCTGCTCTTGACCAGGACGCCGATGCCGAAGCCGTGGCGCTGGATCGCCGACGCATAGAAGCGGGGCAGGCCGGGCTTGAAGCCCTCCGGCCGCTTGTTGAACGGCAGGATCTTCGTCTCGGGCTTGCGGCAACTGGTCAGGCCGGCGAGCGCGACGGAGGCGGCGACGACGCCGAGGAAGTTGCGGCGCGACACCTCGTCCGGCGCATCGGTGATGCCCTCCGGGAACTCGCGGGCCAGGATCGCCTGGAACTCCGGCGTGTTCTCGAGCTCACCGAGGCTGCGGAAGTAGGTCGGCTCGTTCGCTTGGGTGGGCGACATGGGCAGAGGGCTGGTCGGGAGCGAAGCGCTGGTCATCGGTGGCACGCCGAGCAGTGGGTCGGGGGATTGAGCTCGGGCGGGTTGTCACCCTGCCACTCGAGGCGCCGCTGCGCGGCCGCCTTGGTCTCGTCGGTCGGCAGCCAATCCATCTGCGTGACCGACACGCCGGCCGGCCGCAGGTGCGGCGTCGGGTCGCGGTGGCACTCCAGGCACCAACCCATGCTCAGCGGCTGGGCCTGGTGCACGATCTCCATCTGGTCGATGCGATCGTGGCAGCTCGTGCAACCGACCCGCGCGTTGATGTGCACGGCGTGGCTGAAGTAGGCGTACTGCGGCAGCAGGTGCACCTTGACCCACGGAATCGGGCTGCCGTCGGCGGCGCCGTCGCCGAACTTGTCGCGCAGGACCGCCAGCATCGGGCTGTCCTTCTTGACCTGGGAGTGGCAACCCATGCAGGTCGCGGCGTCCGGGATCGTCGCGTGGGGGCCTTCCTCGACCAGCCGATGGCAGTACCGGCAGTCGATGCCCAGCGTGCCGGCGTGCAGCTTGTGGCTGTACGCGATCGGCTGGTAGGGCGCGTAACCGACGTCCGTGTGCTTCGGCGAGAACCAGAAGTACACGACGAAGACCACGGTCAGGCCGGCGGCCGCTGCACCGAGTGCGAGCAGCGCGGGCATCCGGTTGGTCCACTTCGGGAACAGTACGGTCAAGGTGGGTCCCCTCCGCGTCGGCGGTGTGGGTTTGCGTGTGGGTGTCGACTGGGGTCGACGGCAGATCTGCGCGCCCCGAGACGAAGGTGCGGCCTCGGCCCGGGAAAGGTCGTCAGGGCGCCGAGGGCTTCGGTCCCATGCCTGCCACCGTATGGAGAGGGGCGGAGCAGGCGAAGACCGCGCTTCGGCAGCCCAAGCGGGCGACCCCTCTAAAAGATCGCTGCCGCCGGGTCAATTTCAGAGTTCTGAGATTGACCTTGAAAAGGGCGTAGGACTGTCAGGGAAAGCGGCGGATGGGCTGGTGCCGGCGCACTCGTGCTTCCCGACGGCTTCCAGGTCTGACCACTAGCTGTGGTGGCGATGTGGGAGCGGGCCGCTAGTTGTCGCGGTGCGTCCTGCCTTGTCGCTGCGGAGTCGGAGGTCAGCGGCGGAGAAACGCGGCGTGCTGGCGCACGAAGGCCACGATCGACGGGAGCGCGAGTTGCTGCGCCTTTGGATTCGCGTGCTGGTCGGCGGGCGTCACCCACAGGTCCTCCTGGTCGGTGCCGGCGAGCGCCGGCAAGACGTCGAGGAACGGGATGCCGGCCGCTTCGCAATCGGCGGCCACCAGCGTGTGGAGCTTTGCGAAGGGGTAGCGGCGGGCCGGGCCCAGACCCTGGAGGAACGGCCACAACACGACCATCAGCGTCACGTTGCGCTCGTCGCACCAGGCCTTCATCGCCCGCAACGAGCGCTGCGGCACCCCCTGCGACCACATCGCCTCGAACGGCTTGTCGCGGCCGGCGAGCTGCGCGGCCTCGGCGTCCTGCTGCGACAGCTTGAGCAGTTCGTCGACCCAGGGCTGCTCCGGGTCGAGGTCGAGCGGGCCCGCCGCCGTCGCCGCGAGCACGAGATCGACGACGCGGATGCCGGTGCGCCTGACCGGTTGCTCCACGGTCAGCCCGCAGCTGGGGATGAGATCGTTGAGGCAGATCGTGACGATCACCGCGTCGGGCTGGAAGCGGCCGAAGCGCGTGCGCAGCCCCCACTCGTACTCATCGACGCACAGCGCGCCCGATGCACCGCAATTGACGGTGCGGAGGTCCAGCCCTTCGCGGCGCAGATCGTCTTCGAGCAGTCGGACCCATCCCTGCTCGACCGGAATGCCCCAGCCGAAGGTGAACGAGTCGCCGATGCAGACGATCCGTCGCTGCCCCGGCGGCTTGTCGGGTGTCAGGTCGTCGCGTTCGCGCAGTCCGAACCGGTTGATGTGGACCGCGACCTGCCCGTCGGCATCGAGCCAACTGCGGCGCAGCCTGGCGTTGTCGCCGTAGCGCAGCCAGAACGTCTGGTCCGGGGCGAACTGGTAGCGCTCGCGCGGCGTCTGGTCCGGCGGCACCGGCACGACGAGGTGGCGCGTCAGCGCCTCGCCGACATCCTTCACCGGCGTGCCATCGCCCGCCACGTAGCTGAGTGCGCCGAGCGCCGTGGTCGGGACGAACAGGCGCAGCGCCACCTCCGCGAGGCCGAGTGAGAGTGCCGTCGCGACCACGGCCGCAGCGATCTTCTTGCCGGTGGAGCTGGTCATCGGGATCGGCTGCTGCGCCGCATGCCAGCATAGCACGCGCGGGAAGCGTCCACGGCGATCCGGTTTTGCTTGCCGATCCGCCGCCGTGGTTCACCATACTCACCGCGCCCATGCCCACCTACGTGCTCGGCATCTCCGCCTTCTACCACGACTCCGCCGCGTGTCTGTTGCGCGACGGCGAGATCGTGGCCGCGGCCCAGGAGGAGCGCTTCACGCGCCGGAAGCACGATGCGGACTTCCCCGCCAAGGCGCTCGAATTCTGCCTCGCCAAGGCCGGCATCGGCGTCCGCGACCTCGACTTCGTCGCGTTCTATGACAAGCCGATCCTCAAGTTCCACCGCATCATCGAGACCTTCCTCGGGGTCGCGCCGGCCGGCCTGAAGTCGTTCGCCAAGACGGTGCCGATCATCGTCGGCGAGAAGTTCAACCTGCGGCGGATGCTCGACAAGAACCTCGGGCAGAAGCCGAAGAACCGCTACGTCTTCCCCGAGCACCACGAGAGCCACGCGGCGTCGGCGTTCTACCCGTCGCCGTTCGAGGAGGCCGCGGTGCTGACGATGGACGGCGTCGGCGAATGGGCGACGACGTCGCTCGGCGTCGGCGAGGGCAACCGCCTGCGCCTGCTGCAGGAGATCCGCTTCCCGCACTCGCTCGGCCTGCTCTACTCGGCGTTCACCTACTACTGCGGCTTCAAGGTCAACAGCGGCGAATACAAGCTGATGGGGCTCGCGCCCTACGGCGAGCCGCGCTTCGAGCAGCAGATCCGCGAACACCTGATCGATCTGCGCGACGACGGCAGCTACCGGCTCGACCTGTCGTACTTCAACTACCTGAAGGGCCTGACGATGACGGGCCCGAGGTTCCACGCGCTGTTCGGCGCGCCGCCGCGCAAGCCGGAGTCGCCGCTCGAGCAGCGCCACATGGACCTCGCCGCGTCGATCCAGGTCGTCACCGAGGACGTCATGCTGCGCAGCGCGCGCCACGCGCACGCGCTGACCGGCAAGAAGAACCTCTGCCTGGCCGGCGGTGTCGCGCTGAACTGCGTCGGCAACGGCGTGATCCTGCGCCAGGGTCCGTTCGACAAGATCTGGATCCAGCCTGCGGCGGGCGATGCCGGCGGCGCGCTCGGCGCCGCGCTGTTCGTCTGGCACCAGCTGCTCGGCAAGCCGCGCACCGTCGCGCCTGCCGATTCGCAGCGCGGCAGCCTGCTCGGGCCGCGTTACGAGTCGCGCGACGTCAAGGCGTTCCTCGACCGCGAGGGCATCGCCTACGAGGAATGTGGCAGCGAACCGCAGCTCGCCGATCGCGTCGCGGAGCTGATCGAGCAGGAGAACGTGATCGGCTGGTTCCAGGGGCCGATGGAGTTCGGGCCGCGCGCGCTCGGTTCGCGCAGCATCATCGGCGACGCCCGTTCGCCGAAGATGCAGAGCGTGATGAACCTGAAGATCAAGTTCCGCGAGTCGTTCCGGCCGTTCGCGCCGATCGTGCTGCGCGAGGACGCCAGCGAGTTCTTCGACATCGCGCCGCAGCACGACAGCCCCTACATGCTGATCGTCGCGCCGGTCCGCGACGACAAGCGCAAGCCGGTCGATGCGGCCGCGCGCGGCCTCGACAAGCTCAAGCAGATCCGTTCGGTGGTGCCCGCCGTCACGCACGTCGACTACTCGGCACGCCTGCAGACCGTCGACGGCGAGCGCAATCCGCGGCTCGCGAACCTGATGCGCAGCTTCAAGCGGCGCAACACCGATATCGCTGAACAGCTTTCCTGATGTCATCAGGTCAGTAATGCGGCCACGGTTGCGGAACGGGTCACGCGTGACCGTCGGGTAATAGATCAACTGGTTGCGCACCAGTTCACCGATCAGATCATCCTTCGGCAGATAATCGTTGATCATCTCGCCATAAGCCAGTTCGGCGACATGGCGGCAGCCGTGCAGCAGCACGACCTT
>CAYMRG010000063.1:0-14540 GCA_964392555.1 uncultured candidatus Brocadiaceae bacterium | reverse complement strand
CGCCCCACCTGGCGGCGCGGGTCGCGGCGGCCCACGCCCGCCAGGTCGACCGCGCCCGCCGCTTCGGCCGGCAGGGCATCCGCCCGGACAACGCGCGGCTGCCGGACCACGATCTGCTGCGGGCCTGCCGTCCCGACGAGCCGGCCGCGCGCGCGCTCGACGAGGTGCTCGGCCGCCACCACCAGAGCGGTCGCGGCCGGGTGCGGCTGCTGCGGATCGCGCGCACGCTGGCCGATCTCGGCGATCGCGACGCGATCGCCGAAGACGATGTCTGGGAGGCCGCCGCGCTGCGCGGCTTCGCCACCACCGCGCTGCGGCGCGAGGACGGGCGATGAGGCGGCGTTCGCGATCAGCCGTCGATCGGCACGCGCACGGTCGGCTCGCTTGCCTTGGCGGGCCGCGCGCGGCCCGGCGGGTTGGCTCCGCCCGACGTCAGGTCGATCATCGGCGCCCGCACCGGCCGCGGTCCCTTCCGCTGCGCTGCGGCGCGCTCGGCGACCGGGCCCTGCAGCGGCGGATCGACCGACCGCGGATCGAGCTCGACCGTGCGACCGAAGAAGCCGAAGTCCGGTTCCAGCTCGTCCCAGGCCTTGGCCGGGGCGAAGCAGACCAGCACCAGGAAGTGGCCGTCGTGCGGCACGACGTCGACCGTCGCCTGCAGTGCGGTGCTGCCCTTGCGGCCACTGGCGGCGAGGCGCAGGCCGCGCCGCTCGCGCAGCTGCACCGGCGAACGCGTCGCGATCGCCAGTTCGGGGTGCAGCAGCTTGAACCAGTTGGCGACCGCGTCGACGGCGCTGTCCAGCGAGATGCCCGGTTCGAGGTGGTCCAGCAGCGTCAGCGCGACGGTCGCGTCGTGCGCGTCGCACAGCAGCGTCACCTGCCCGGCCGGCGCGTCGTCGACGGCCCGCCACGCGGGATTCGGCAGCCACAGCCCGAAGCGCCCTTCGGCCTCCTTGGCCAGCGCGCCACGGATCGCGACGCCACCGACCGAGCGCGGCGCATCGGCCGAACTCGGCACCGCGACCAGCGTCGGCCCGGCGAGCTCGCGGCGCACGGTCCGCAGGCTGGCGTCGTACCAGACGCTGTTGTGACCGGCCGCGGAGGTCTCACCGACCTCGAGCACGTCGAGGGAGCTGCCTTCGACGACGACGTGGCGCGGCCGCGCCGCGGTGAACGACCGCTCGACCATTTCCTCGGTGGCCGGGTCGAACACGCGGACCGCACCGACCGGCGCCCGCCCCAGGCGGAGCAACGCCCGCGCCAGCAGCGGGAAGCCGTTCGCGGCCGCCCAGGGCAGCTGCCATTCCCGGCGGCCGCCGCGGTCGAGGCGCGAGCACAGCAGGCGGTCGCCGGCACAGGTCGCCTCGACGATCCGCTCCTCGACGATGCGGTCCGGCAGGCTCGCGGCGTCGACGCCGGGCAGCGCGCCGACCAGACCGGCCGGATCGCTGACACGTTCGCGGAAGTAGCACGAGCGCGGCGTCCCGTCGGCGTCGGCCTCGCACAACGACGTGATCTGGTAGCGACGGCTGCCTTCGACGAATTCGTATTCCTCGCTCAGGGCGACGTGGCCATCGGTGCGCAGCGACGTCGCCGTGTGCAGCCAGCCCACCGAGCTGCCGCGGCCGTCGTAGAGCAGGAACCACTCGCCGCCGGGCTGGAACGCGCTGGCAGCGGCCGCAGGCGTCGCCGCACCGGCGCCGCGGCGAACCGCTGCGACCTGCGCCATGCTGACGCCGACGACCGCGCCGGCCTGGATCTGCACTTCGACGTAGCCGTCGAGCTGCGCGGTGATGCGCCCCTGCAGGACATCGCCGTTCTTCAGTTCGACGAGGTCGGTCGGCGCACCGGGTGCCTGGCCGCCAGGTGTGGCAGCCGGGTCCTGGCAGGCGAACAGCGCGAGCAGCAGCGAGTGGATCATGGGCCGACGTTCTCCGGGGCTCGTATCGAACCGCCGGTGCCACCGGCTTTACCGCTGTCGAGGAATTCGACGCGCGAACGCCCACCAGGCGGCGAGCGCCAGCGCGGCGAACGGTGCCACCAGCCAGCCGCCCGCGAGGCCGGACAGGTCGCCCCAGTAGCGCCACCACAGGTGCCGCCCACGGCGATCGGCCCACTGCCGCGGCGCCCAGGCCTGCTCGGGAGTCCGCGCGACGATGCCGAACACCGCTTCGATCGTCCGTTCACTGCCGTCGAGCGGCTGCCCGCGCGCGTCCTCGAAGCCGCCGACGCGCGAGGCGAACGCATAGCGCCAGTTCGCGAGCAGCGCCGAGTAGCGCGGCTGCCACGACGCCACATCGGCGTGGTCGATACGGAGCCGCTGCTCGGGCGAGAGGCGGCCGGCGGCGAGTTCGGCGTCGGCCGCGGCGGCGACCGCCTGGCCGGCGAGCTGGTCGTAGCCGCGCGTCGGTGCGACGACGCTGGTCAGGCAGGCGAACGCGCCGAACAGCGCCAGCGCCGCGGTCCAGCGCGGCCACTGCCGCCACGGCCGCAGCTGCGGCAGCGCGATCGCCGCCAGCACGACGATGCCCGGCGTGACGTAGCGGGCGCCCCAGCACTGCCCACCCTGCCAGCCGCGCGCCTTGGCGAACATCAGCATCGGGATCGCGAACACGACCCAGCCGAGCCAGCGCAGCACGAGGCCGCGGCGCGTCGCCGCGAGCGGCAGCACCAGCCACAGGATCGGCGAGAGCCACAGCGCGCCGCGGCCCGCGCCGAGCAGCAGCTTCGGCAGGCCGACCCAGATCGGCGCGTCGAACCAGTCGTCGTACTTCGGGTAGCCGGTGTCGAGCGGGTTGCCGAAGCGCGCCTGGTCGACAGAGAGCATCACGCCGAGGAACGGCAGGCCGCCGAGCACGAGCCAGCCGAGACGGCGCAGCTGACCGCGGCGGTGCAAAGCCAGCGCGAGGGCGACGACGCACGGCAGCACCAGCAGCGCGGCCTGGTAGCGGAGCAGCACGGCGCAACCGGCCGCGACGCCGCCCAGCACCAGTTCGCCAGGCCGCGCGCCGCCGACGCCGGTGTGGACGCGCACCGTGACGAGCAGCAGGCCGAGCAGGAAGGCGAGCCCCGGGCCGTCGGACAGCGATTCGCGGCCGAGCGCGAAGGCCTGGGTCGTGAACACGAGCAGCACCGCGGCGATCGCGGCGTCGCGGCCGTTCGCGCCGAGCGCGCGCGCGATCTGCAGCAGCAGCACGAACAGCGCGGCGCCGCACAGCGGGGGCACGGCGAACGCGACCAGCCCCTGCATCAGCGCCGGCTGGCCGTAGACGTAGGCGATCTGGCTGGCGAGTTGCGCCTCGCTGGCACCGGGCGCCACGGCTTCGCGCAGCGCGCGGTCGGCGGCGGCCGAGGCGGCGGGCAGCGAGTCGGCGAGCGCCGCGACCGGCACCAGCAGGAACACGTGGCCCATCGGAAACCACACGTACGGGCGCCCGTCGACACCGACCTTGCCGTTGCCGTGGCCGTCGCGGATGTAGGCCGCGGCCGCCGCTTCGCCGATCGTCAGCGCGCCATCGTCGGCAGCGCGCAGCGCGCTGTCGCCGCGTTGCCACAGGCCGCGCGCAGCCAGCAGCGTGAAGCCGGAGTCGGCGGTCTCGAGGCTGCCGTGCGCGGTGCAGACGAAGGTCGCGAACGCCGCCAGCCAGCCCAGCAGCAGCGTGCGCCACCACGCGCGGCCGGTGCCAGGCGTCGCCTCGGTCGCCGTCATGCGCCCCCGTCGCGCGGCGCGACGCTGTCGACCAGCCAGGCCAGGTAGGCCGGCAGGCCCGCGTCGACCGCCAGCTCGAGCACCTCGGGGACCTCGTACGGGTGCAGCGCGACGATCCGTTCGCGCAGCCGGACGGCGACCGCGCGCGTCGTCTTGGCGACCAGCAGCGCCTCGACCGCGGCTTCGACCCGCCCCTGCCAGCGATAGTGCGAACGCACGCCGGGGACGACGTTGACGCACGCGCACAGGCCTTCGCCGACCAGCTGCCGCGCGATCGCATCGGCCTGTTCCTCGGGCGTCGTGCACAGCACGACGACCGGACCGCCGCCGGCGGCACCGTGCGCGGTCACTTGCCGCGCGCCAGCCGTTCGGCCAGCGCCGGGTGCAGGCCGGCGGCCAGGATCTTGGCCTGCGTGCGGCGGAAGTCGTAGGCGACGCGGTGCCATTCGACGCGCGACCCGTCGACGACGGCGAAGCAGGCGCGCGCATCCCCATCGCGCGGCTGGCCGACGCTGCCGACGTTGACGATGCACGGGCCGTCCAGCGTGGCCTCGCGGACCTCGTCGGTGGCCTGCGTGAAGCGGAAATCGGGCCGGTGCACGCCTGGCCAGTGGGTATGGCCGACGAAGCACGGGCGATCGACCAGCGCGAACAGGCGCTGCATCTTGTCCGGCTCGAGGAAGCCGTCGCTCTTCAGCACGTACTCCATCACCGGGTCGCGCGGCGAACCGTGGCAGAACAGGAAGCCGTGGTCGGTCATGCGATCCGGCAGCGTGCGCAGGTACTCCCATGCGGCGCGGCGCCGCGGCCGCAGCAAGCCGGGCCGCAGCTGGTTGCGCGTGTAGAACAGCGCTTCCCGCGCGAGCGGGTTGAAGTCGTCGAGCTGGTGGAACAACCCCCAGTCGTGGTTGCCCTGGATCGTCCACTTGCAGCGCTCCATGACCAGCCGGGTCACCGGCAGCGGATCGGCGCCGTAGCCGACGACGTCGCCTAGGCACATCACCTCGCCCACGCCGAGCGTCGCGATGCGATCGAGCACCGCCTCGACCGCCTCGAGGTTGGCGTGCAGGTCGGAGATCAGGGCGAAGGCGGTCAAGCAGGGCTCGCTCCGCGCCGCGCGAGCGCCTGTTGGACGGCGGCCTCGATCGCCGCGACCGCCTCTTCGAGGCCCATCGCCAACGTCGCGCCGGCCGCCTTCTTGTGCCCGCCGCCGCCGAACGGCGCCACGATCGCCTGGACGTCGACCTCGCCGCGCGCGCGCAGCGAGACCTTGACCTTGCCGTCGAAGCGCTCCTTGAACAGCGCGACGACCTCGACCCCCGTCATCGAGCGCAGCGGCTCGAGGATCGCGTCGGTGTCGAAATCGATCGTGCTGGCGCGCTCCATCAGCGGCCGATCGAGCGTCGCCATCGCCAGCCGGCCGCCGAGCCGCAGGCTGTGGCGCTGCAGCGCGTCGGCGAGGAACGCCGTCGAGGCCGGATGGTTCTGGCGGTAGAGGCTGTCGTAGATCAGGCTCGCGTCGACGCCGGCGGCGACCAGCTCGCCGGCCATCGCGAACACCTCGGCGTCGGCGTTGGAGTAGCGGAACCAACCGGTGTCGGCGACCAGCGACAGGAACACACCCTCGGCCGCCGGCGCCGACAGCGGCACCGCCAACGTACGGAACAGCCGCCGCACCAGCGCCCCGGTCGCCGCGGCGGTCGCATCGACGTACGCCACGGCGCCGTCGCCGTGTTCGCTACCGACGTGGTGGTCGATCACGCCGATCGGCTTGCCGGACTGCTGCAGGCGCGGTCCGAGCGACCCAAGGCGCGACAGATGGGCGCAGTCGAGCAGGACCGCGGCGTCGAACTCGGGCAGGGGACCGTCGATACGCGCATGCCCGAACGGAGTATGACGGCTCAGGAAGGCGTAGCTCTTGCCGATCGGATCGGGATTGCAGATCACCGGCTCGCCGCCGATCGCCCGCACCAGATGGAACAGCGCGGCTTCGGCACCCAGGCAATCGCCGTCGGGGTTCTCATGGCCCGTCAGCAGGATGCGGCGGTGGGATCGCAGGAAATCGGGGAACGTAGTCAACGGGCGCGCAGGAACGTGCCGCGACTGTAGGGCTTGCGCCGCGACCGCTCAACGATCGGCAGTCTGGCGACGGCCGTTCACGACCACCATCCGGGCCGCCGCGACCCCGCGCACGAACCGTTCGACGATCGCGTCGACGCGGTCGCCGCCGGCCGGCACCGCGATCAGGTCGGCGCGCCCGCCGCGGCGCAATCGACCGATGCCGCGCAAACCGAGGGCGCGCGCGCCGTCGGTCGTCGCCATCGCCAGCAGTTGCCAGGGCGACAGCATAGGCCAGAGATCCGCCGCGGCGGCGAGTTCGGCGCGCAGCGAGAATGCCGTCGAGCTGGCGCGCGAGTCGGTGCCGAGGCCGACGTGGATCCCCGCGCGCAGCCAGCGCGCCACCGGCGGCGGCGTGCGGCCGAACCAGCCGATCGTGCCCGGGCAGACGACGACCGAGGCGCCGGCCGCGGCGATACGCGCGACGTCGCCGCGTTCGAGTTCCTGGCAGTGGACGAGCTGGGTGCGCGCGTGCAGCAGGCCGAGCCGTTCGAGGTAGCGAACGGCGCCGACCCGCGGCGGCACGTGGCCCGTCGGCAGCCGACCGAGCCGGGCCAGCAGGTCGGCGAACGGCCCGCGCCCGGTGTGCAGGAACTCCTGTTCCTCGGGCACCTCGGCGCAGTGCACGGCGAGCCGTGGGGTCGCCGCGGCCGCCGCCTGGAACAGGTCGGCGGACACCGAATACGGCGCGTGCGGCGAAAGGCCGCGCGGCACGTGGCGCGGCGCGTCCGTCGGTCGCCGCGCCGCCGCGTCGTGCCAGCGTTCTCGCACCAGGCGGCGCGCCGCGGCGCCGGCGAGGTGGAACCCGGTCAGCTCGCGGTAGCACCGCCCCGTCACCGGCGACCCGGCGAACGCGGCCGGGCCCTCGCCGGTCGAGTCGATCTCGCCGACCGCGGCGGTACCTTCGGCGGCCAGCTCGCGCAGGGCGCGCCGCGCCAGTGCGCGATGCGCCGTTGCCGCCGTCGCACCGCGGGCCGCCATCACTGCGCCGAGCCAGTCGACGAAGCGTCGCGACGGCGACGACAGGGGCGCGATCTGCAGGTGCGCGTGGGCATCGACCAGCCCCGGCAGCACGCACAGGTCGGCGATGGCGCCGCGCGCGCGGCGCAAGGCGACGATGCCCCCATTGCGCTCCCAGACCACTTCGTGGTCGGCGACCGCCACGCCGGGTTCGAGAACGACCCAGCGGGCTGCGATCGACCCGCCGCCGGACGCGTGGCGGCGGCGTGCGGTCACGTGCGACCGTGGACGCGCAGCGCGCGCACGATGCAGTTCGGGAACAGGTCGCGGTTGAAGTAGAGCTGGAACCGCAGGCCGTTGCGCGAATCGAGGCTGATGCCCGGCGCGATCGCCGAGCCGACGGCCTCACGCCACGGCCGGATCGAGCCTTCGATCGGCTGCAGCGTCGTGAGGTCGACGTTGGCGGCCTGGAACTCGATGCGGACCGGCCCGGCCGGGTCGTTCGCGATCTGGGTGCCCGAGGCGCCGGTGTCGGTATAGGTGATGTCGATCGTGCCGTTGCCGTCGGTGTCGACGTCGAGTTCGTAGTACTCCCACGTCGGCGGGAACAGCAGGCCCGTGCCGCGCCAGGTCGACAGGCTGACGCTGATCGGATCGCGGTCGTTCAGGCCGCCCGAATTGGTCGCCGGAACGTAGGCCGGCGTACCGGTGCCACTGAAGGCGACCGCGCCGTCCGCCTCGAAGCGGTAGTAGCCCGGCGCACCGTTGCCACTCTGCAACGTGGTCAGCACGTTGGTCGGCAGCGGGGTCACCAGGTTGCTGATGCGGCCGCCGGCGCCGCCGGACACGTCGACCGTGCCGCCGAACGAGATGTCCCCACCCGACTGCACCAGGATCGAACCGCCGGAGCCGCCACCGCCGGGCGATGCCGGGCCGATCGACAGGCCGTTGGTCAGGTTCGGCGAGGTGATCGTCGGCGGATAGCCGGTGTAGAGCACGCCGGTGCCGCCCTTGGCCTGGACCACGGCCAACGGGCCGAACACAACGTCGCCACCGGCGCGCAGCGCCAGCGCACCACCGCCACCCGTGCCGCCGCCGCCGGCACAGTAGGCGAGGTTGGTGGCGAACTGGGTCGAGGTCAGGAACGGGTGCGAACCACCGCCGCCGCCACCCGAACCGCCGACCAGGAAGTGCAGCAGCGACGAGTACCCACTCGGCGGATTGGCGGGATAGGGCAGGATGGCGAACGCGGCGCCGGCCGCGCCGGGCGCGCTGGCCGAGAGCGTGGAGGCCGCCGGCGCCGTGTAGGTAGCCGTCGAGCCCGCACCTTGGAAGCCGCCGCCGCCGCCGCCGATCGCGCAGGTGGTGCGGTAGAGCAGGTAGACCGGCGTCGAGGCAGTACCGCCCGCGGCCGGGTGCAGGGGGCCACCGTGGCCGCCCGTGCCGCCGGCCGAACCGGCGTAGGCGTGCCCGGCACCGACCTGGACGGTCTCGCCGTCGCGGCCATTGTTCAGGTTGACGCCGGCGACGATCTCGGGGCCGGTCGGCGTGGTCGTGAGGTTGAGTTCCTTGCCGCCGTTGCCGCCCTTGCCGCCGCCTGGCCCGCCATCCGCACCCGTCTCACCGGGCGCGTTGGTGGTGCTCTGGCGACCATCGAAAGTCGACACCGGCTGGTTCGCCGCCGGGCCCGAGGTCGGCACGCCGAACGGGGTCGACTTGCCGTTCAACAGGATCTTGCCGCGCACCTCGCAGGTGCCGCGCACCCAGATCTGCGGCGGCACGTGGCCGGTGAAGGTCAGGGTCGCCGACTCGGGCAGCACGAAGTCCGTGAAGTAGAACTTGCCGTCGGTGACCTGGTACTGCGTGCCGTTCAGCGAGTTCGCTGCCGGGATCGTGAACGAGTCCGTGTTCCACTCGTAGTTCGAATTGCCGAGCGGCAGGCCGAGGGAGACGTCGAACGAGCCGTGGCGACCGTCACCGCCGATCAGGCCCGGGCGGGCGCCGCCCTGCCACGTGCCGCTGGACTGCGCGAGGTTGAGGCCGGCGTTCGACGTGAAGTTCTCATTGACATCGATCGGCACCGAGACGCCCTGCTGCGTCAGGAAGACGAACTCGGCCGGCGTCGCCTGCCGTCCGGAGAGGTCGCGCAGGTCCGCGGTGACGCTGACCGTGATGCACGAGTGGCCGGGCAGCAGGATCGTCGGCTGGAACGTGACGACCGTGACCTCGTGTCCACCGACCGATTCGGTCGAAAGCTGCGGCTGGCCGGTCAGGGGCGTGCCGTCTTCGTCACCGGCGCAGACCCGTTCGCCACTCTCGATGCGCGTGCTGCGCAGGACGACGCGGACCGGCGTCGCGCCGGACAGGCTGCCCTGCAGCGGCGTCGTGTCGATCAACTCCGAGAACCGCAATACGATCGTCGGATCGTTGGGCGCATCGACCAGCTGGGTCGGCGCGACCAGTTCCGCCACCGGCGGCTGGCCGTCCTCGTCGATGATGCCGCGCGACACCAGCACGGTGCAGCTCAGTTCCCGCGACAGCCGCGCACCGGAGGTGCTGCGGACCGTCTGGCCCGGCGACGTGCCACCGACCAACGTGATCACGTAGCTCTCGTTGCGCGCGAAGCCGAACGTGCTCACGCCACCGCTCGTGTGGACGCTGGGCACGAACACCACTTCGCTGCCGTTGACGCTGAACGAGCCATCCGGGGCGACGCCGGTCGCAGTCCGGATCGACAACGTCGCGTTGTTGACCGAGGCCGGATCGACCGCCTCCGAGAAGGAGAAGCGGAGCCGCTGGTTCTCGGCGATCTCGGTGATCGAGCAGGTGGTGCTCGTGCAGCCGAGGTCGCAGCTCACCAGGCAGAACGCCGAGCCGTCGTTGCACCGGATCCGCACGGAGGAATCACCGGTCGTCGAACCACTCGAGCAGCCTGTCGCGACGAAGGCGAGCAGGCCGGAAGCGACCAGGACAGGGAGACGGGTCTTCATGATGGCGGGGTCGGGACGTGGGGCCGGCCGAGCCGGCGTCGATGCGGACAGGAGATTCAGCCGGGATCAGCGGTTGGGAATCGAATCAGCGGTCGGGAATCAGTGGTTGTAGACGACTTCGAGCTGGTCGATCGTCACGTTGGCCGCCGCCTGGCGGTCCTTGGTGATCTGGAAGCGGAAGGCGGCGAGGCCATCCGAGGCGATGCCGGTCTGGCCGCCGACCGAGCGCACACCGCCGCGCCACGGCCGGATCTCCAGCACGTTGCCGCTCGTGTCGAGCTGCGCGCACTGGAACGCGACGCGGATCGCCGCGCCGGCCGTCGCCGGGTTGCCGTAGGCCGGATCGTCGCTGTAGACGACGGGCTGCGAGTTGACCGTGGCGTGGATCACGTAGCGCACGTACTCGGGGCCGAACAGCAGCTGGGTGTCGTAGAACTTCGACTGGAACGACACCAGATCGTCGGTCTCGGTGAGCGGGCCGACGTTGTCCGCCGTGGCGGCCGGCTGCATCGTCGCGAGCACCGCCGTCGACGGCGCCGTCGGCAGCTCGCAGCGGACGAAGCCGGCGGAACCGTTGCCGCCCTGCAGTTCGACCGCGACCGCGGTCGCCCCCGTGCCGCGCGTGGCCAAGCAGTGGCCGCCGCTGCCGCCGCGGACGTCGATCGCGCCACTGAGCGAGATCTGCGAGCCCGACTGCAGGACCAGCGATCCGCCGGAGCCGCCACCGCCGAGATTCGGCACCGTGAACGAGCCGCCGGTCGCGGTGTAGTCGGCAGCGCTGCCACCCGAAGCCAGCAGTTCGCCGGTCGCGCCGACGCGCAACAGGTCGCCGGCGCGCAACGCGACCGCGCCACCACCACCGCCACCGCCCAGGCCGATCGCCCAGGTCGTGATGCCGGTGTTGTAGGTCGGGGCGGTGTAGAAGACGCTGCCGAACAGCGGGTGGCTGCCGCCACCGCCGCCGCCCGAGCCACCGATCAGGAAGTGGCTGGAGCTGCGCGCCGTCGCCGGCAGCGGGAACAGGGTCATCGCATTGCCGCCAGCCGCGGGCGGGCCCATCGACGTCGGGCCACCGGTCGAGCTGAGCACGGCGCCCGCCGTGCCGGCGGCCATCAGGCCACCACCACCGCCGGGCGCGGCTGCGGTCGGCGTGTAGAACAGGCCGATCGGCGGCGGCAGCAGGTAGACCGAGGCGCTGAGGCCGTCGAGCGGGAAGTAGTTGGAGCCACTGCCGGCGCGGTTCTGGCTGACGCTGCCGTAGGCGTGCCCCTGCGGGATGGTGCCGGTGACGCCGGCCTCACCGAGATAGACGGGATTGCCGCCGGCACCGGCACCCGACGGCGTGACGTTGCGGTTGCCACCCTTGCCGCCACGGCCGCCGGCGATGCCGCCGAAGCCACCCGCCTGGCCGATCGAGGGCAAGGTCGCCGGCGCGACCAGCGACTCGCCGCGCACGTCGATCCGGCCCTGGATGTCGCAGACACCGGCGACCGTGATCACCGGCGCCTTCGAGCCGGTGAACTTCAGCGCCGTGTTCTCCGGCAGGAGGAAGTGGTCGAAGTAGAAGTGGCCGTCGGTCACCGGGATCGCGACGCCGGACTTGGTGTAGGCGGCAGGCACGACCGTCAGATCGGTGTCGATCTGGAACGTCGGCAGGCCGTTGATCGAGCCAAGGTAGGTGAAGTAGTTGGTCTCGACCCCGGTGCGGATCGCGTCGAACAGCGCCGCATCGATCGTGCCATGGCTGCCGTCGCCGCCGATGTTCGCGAACGTCGCCTGGCCATTGACCCAGTCGCCCGCCGACCGCAGCGGATCCAGCATCGTCGCGTCGTCGAACTCCTCGACCGTGTGGTCTTCGACGACCGCCACCGACGTCGTCAGGAACGAGAAGGTCTGCGGCTGCGCCGACCGGCCCGACACGTCCGTCACCGCATCCGTCACGATCACGTCGATGCACAGGTTGCCCGACAGCGAGTTGGTCGGCGTGAACGTCAGGATCGTCCGGTTGCTCGCGGCGTCGAACGACGGCGTCAGCGTGCCGTCGATCGCACTCGACTGCGACGCGGGATCGCAGGCGCGTTGGCCGGTGGTCGGATCGACGATCAGCGTCCGGCGCGCGCGGTAGTGCACCGGCGCTTCGCTGGCCGCGCCGAGGAACGGCGTGATGTCGATCATCTCGTTGAACTCGAGGATGATCTGCGTGTCGAGCGGCGCGCCCGCGACCTGCTGCAGCGACGGCACGACCATCGACGCGCGCGGCGCAACGCCGTTCTGGTCGACGATGCCGAGCACCGAGTTCAGCGTGCAGGACAGCGTCTGGCCGAACGGCGTGCCCGACGTGCTGCGCACGATCTCCGGCTGGTTGCTGCCGCCGACGATCGTCATCGTGTAGGTCTCGCCCGACTGGAAGCCGAAGTAGGTCGAGTTGCCCGACAGCAGCAGCGTCGGCACGAACTTGACGACGTTGTTCTCGACGATGTACTCACCCACCGGCTCGGCACCCGCGGCCGTGCGGAAGCGGATCGACGACGAGTTGACCGAGCCCACGTCGATGTTCTTGTTGAACTCGAGGATGATGGTCTCGTTCTGCGCGATGTCCGTGCGCAGGCACCCGGTCGACGTGCAGCTCAGGTTGCAGCTCGTGAGGCAGATGCCGTTGCTCGGGCCACAGCCGGTCGACGCCACCGCAGTGCCCCCGGCGCCACCGCCCGAACAGCCTGCAAGACCCGTCAGGGCAAGGACTAGAGCGATGACCGGCGAGCTGCGGAGAAACATGAAGGCCTCGGATCGGGGAGGGAAGGTTGCGAACCGGAACGACCTGCGCGGGGGACCGTACCGCATGCCGTCAGGCGCGGGGGGCACGGTGCCGCGTGGTGCACGAACCCGCCTCGGAACGGCGGGCCCGACCAGTACAGAGGGTGTTGTTGGGACGGTAGATGCGAGGATGGTCAAGGAAACCATACCGCGAACAGCGCTGCAAGGTCGGCGTATCGACCAACGCACACGGCGCAGGTGACCGACGACTCTCGGGGGCGAGCCAAACGGATCCAGGTCAACTTCCATGCCGCGGCGAACGGGCGGCGACCCGGGCGTCGACCAGCGCGGCGCCACCGAACCAAGGTGCCGACGTCAACGCAGGTTGCGCACACGGTCGCCCGTCCCGCCCCCACCCGTGCCGGTGTGCGGCAGCGCACGCCCGGCCGCGCGCCGAGCGGTGTGGCACAGGCATCGTTCGGCATCGAACAGCCAGTGACCCCGCCAGGACGAACCTCTAGCCTGCGCACCAATGACCGAGCCCACCGCCCCGCCCGCGAGCCGTCGCTCGTGGCCGACATTCCTGCTGCTCCTGGTCGCGGCCGGCAGCGCCTACGGCTTCTGGCGCCTCGACCGCCAGCTCAGCGACCTGGCGTCCCGAACCGAGACGCTCACCAAGCAGTCGACCGAGATCCTGGGCGAAGTGACGCGCTTCCGCGAGGAGCAGAGCGCCGGCGGCCAGGGGCCGGGCGCGCTGCTGTCGCGCCTGCAGCGGTTCGCGCCGCTGCTGGCCAGCGCGCGGACGACCGAGCCCGACTACCAGTCGGCGCAACGGGAGATGGACAAGATCGTGCTCGCGCTGACGACCTACCACGACGACGCCTGGCGCGTGGTCACGGCTCGGCTGCGCGACGTCGATCCGACCAAGGACTTCGAAGAGACCAAGTGGCTGCTGCGCGCGGCGCTCGCGATCGACCCGAAGGCCGGCGCGGAGATCGCGCAGGACGTGCTGCAAGGCAGACGCCTGCCGTCGCCGCGGCTGCGCTGGCTCGCCGCCGACGAGCTGCTGAAGCGCGACAAGCCGCTGGCCCAGGTGCTGCTGCGCCGCATCCTGCTGACCGAGTCGAGCCGCGGCGTCGACCCGACGCGCGCGGCGGCCTACGGCGCGGTGGTGCCGGACGCGGCGGCCTACGCGACCACCGGCTTCCACAACTTCGTCCTGCGCTACATCGCCAGCGACGACCCGCAGCTCGAGGACACGTTGCTGCAGGTGCTCGGTCGCACCGACCAGGACTCGGTGACGCTGGTCAGCTGCGTCGAAGCGCTCGGCGAACGGCACTGCGCGCGGGCCGTCGAACCGATCCAGCGGCTGTGCACCCACCCGCCGCGCGGCGTCGAGGATCCGCTGTTCCTGATGCCGTGCTACACGGCGCTCGACAAGATCCAGGGCAAGTCGGCGCACCCGTTCTTCGAGCAGCAGCTGCAGGCGATCACCGTGCCGAAGCTGGCCGAGCACGTGCGCGGCCTGCTGGCGAAGCAGTGAGCCCGGTGCGCCACGCGCGCGCCGACGTCAGCCCGTGAACTCGATCGCGCCGCCGGGCAGGAAGTAGAGGATCAGCATCTCGCCGCCGCGCACCGTCGGCACGTGCGCGGAGCCCTTGCCATAGACGGTCCAACCTTCGGCGTGGCCGTCGAAGCGCGGCTCGCCGGCGGTGCGGAAGCACAGGTCGATCTCGCCATTCGGATGGCGGTGGCGCGGCCCGGGCACGGCCATCAGCACGGCGTCGACGCTGAACCCGTGCAGGTCCTTGGCGACGCGGCCGAAGCGGATGCCGCCGTTCTCCTTCGGCAGCAGCCAGTCGGAAGCGATCGCGGCGATCGCCGCCTTCTTCACGGCGGCGACCTGCGGGCCGGCGAACGCCGCGGCGCGCTCGGCCTCCGCGGCGGCGTCGGCGGCGTCGACGACGACCACCCGCAGCGCCGTAGCCAGCGGTTCGAGCCGGGGCTGG
>CAYMRG010000062.1:0-14625 GCA_964392555.1 uncultured candidatus Brocadiaceae bacterium | reverse complement strand
GTCAGTTCGCCCCGAAGCCAGCGCATGCTCTGGTAGTAGCGGCAAGATGCCGCCCGCGTACGTGAACGGCATCGGCGCGGTGATCACCGATAGTGTGTTCAGTGGCAGCCAGCGGATCTCCGCCGCTCCAGGCTCGTTGCCTGGGCTTCGGATCCAGAACTCGCCCATTGCGCCCATGTTGGCATCGGGAGAATGGAACTTGCGGCCCTGCGCGAGAGCTGATGACTCGAGAAGCAGGAACAGGAACAGAGGTATGCAAATGGCCCTCATTGTTGCTCAAACTCCTTAGCCGTGTGCGCGTATTGCGCTGCCTTTTCCTGGAGATTTATCTTGTCCTCAGGAGAGAGTGTCTTTCCCCAATTGGTCCAGCACGGGTCCTGGCAGTCTATTGCCCAGAGAAGGAACAGGCTCGCGCGCGAATATACGCGAGCTTCCGAAGCTCTTCGCCCCGCATCGTCCTCGGGCGTTGCCGGTTGGCCACCTACCTGGTAGTTCGCCTTCATCGTTTGATGCGCCAGTTCTCCATACAGCTGTGCTGCGCCGATGCCGGCTTCCTGCTCCGGATCGCCGGCGAGGCCTGGTGCAGGGCCGGGGGCTCCGTTCAATCCGTTAATATTGGGGCCAGTTCCACGCCAATAGACGGCCACGCCATTGGCCGGAGAGGAGAAACATCCAGGATCGATGGCGATGACATTGCCAGGCTCGGGATTGTAGACTCCTCCCCCTGTCGTTGGCATGAGCGGATCGAGGACCTCATCTGGGTATGTGATTAGGCCGCCCATACCATTCACATCACCTAAGATCTCGACCTTCGACCAGTCGGGAAGCTCGCTGCCGCCCTGGCCGCAGAATATCAGGACGCAGGCAATGAACTGCTGAAGCTGCTGAAGGTAAGCTAATTGTTCCGCCGTCAGAGGTACCGGCGGAGTTCGAAACGGCTTTAGGTGCGCCTCTTGGCTGGGCAGAGTCCCCACCATTAGAAGGGTCCCGAGAAGTCCTTCAAAGAGAGGATATTTCATATCAAGACTCTCTCTCTCCCTCTCTTGTCAAGGACGTGATCTGAAAATAACCTTGGTGGTGCGCTGTCCGCACGTACCCTGTCCGGGTGTGAATTCGAATCCGGGCAGAAAGGTGGGAACGCCCGCGGAGTTGCTCGCACGTCTGTAAGTGCTTTCAACAGACAAACTTGCCCGTAGCAACAAGCCACACTCCGCGGCCTCGATGAATGGACTTGCGATGTCGATCTCGCGCAAGTTCGAACAAGAACTCTCTCAGATGGTCGAGTCGATCGGAGGCGAGGCGATGACTCCCGTGCGATTCCGGGGCTTTTTTCAGCGACCTGCGCGGACTGCTGGCCGGGATCGGGCGCGAGACGATCGAGCAGATCCTGCAGGGGAAGGATGAGGTGCTCCCAGCGATCGAGATAGACGGCGAGAAGTTGCGGTATCGCGAACTCTCTGCCGCCGGGTGGTTGACTCCGTTCGGGAAGATCACGGTGCTGCGGCGCACGCACCGCGGCGACAGGGTCGGCAAGGGCAGCGCGGTCCCGCTGGACGACGCCTGCGGCATGCGTGGTCGCTACATGACGGCAGACGTCGGAGAGATGGCCGCGCTGTCGCCGCGTTTGCTGTCGGCTGTCGACCCCCACGGAGTCGTGGCGTGCCGTAAGCCCGTGAATGCCGCGCGCCGACGAGGCTCGTGTCAGCGGATGCCGGGCGTCATCGATAGGCCGTTGCTGGCGGCGAGACCGAGCGCGTTCGCGGTCGGGTCGAGCGGCAGCGCCTGCTGGTAGATCGGCATGCCGACCAGTGCCGTGTTGTTCGGCACCGACAGCGTCCACTCGGCTGCGCCGGCGTTCGCGCTGAGGAACTCGACTGCGTCCGGGGTGACCAGCAGGTTGCAGCCGGGCATGCCGAATGGTGCGAGGCTGGTCGGAGTCGCCGGTGTGAAGCTCGACACGAACAGGGCGCCGAGGCTGGTTGGCACGGTGTTCACGCGCGTGCGCATCGTGTCGCCGAGCCAGGGCAGGGTGTACGGCGCATTCGCGAGCAGCCCTACACCCGCGGAGCCCGCGCAGCCGGTGTCGAAGGACGTCGCGGTGGCCGGCGTCGGGGTCCGATACCGCCAAGTCTGGTTCATGATCAGGCCATTCTCACCACCGTGCAGTATGACTTCTCGCCGCACCGTGTCGTACACAGTGGCTGAGAGATTCCAGGCCCCGGGTGAATTGGGAATGGACGCGTGCCATTGAGCCCCATCCCACTCCCACGTCTGTATGTCGTAGGTGCTGCCTCCCATGAGCAGCGTGCGAGCGCGCGCGAGGTCCGCGACCATGGTCGCCGGGCGATCTCGAAGGAAGGGCGGGGCCGAGGGGAAGTGCTGCTGCCAGGTCGCGCCATCCCACGTCCACGTCTCGCTGTTCCAGGTTCCGCCCATCCCACCATGGAGAAGGACGCGCTGCGTGACCGGATCGAATGCCATTGGCGCCGAGTACCGCGCCGACGGTCGCACGGCTGGGTTCGGGTTCGTCCAGCCCACACCGTTCCACTCCCACGTGTCGTCGAGCGCTGGCCCACCACTCATGCCACCGAACATCACGGTGACGCCGCGAGCCCGGTCGTAGGCCACGGCGGCCTGACGACGCCCGGGTGGCATCGCGGCGAAACGTTGCTGCCAGACGAGACCGTTCCACTCCCTTGCCCCTCGTCACTCGCCGGCACTCGCATCAGTGACAAGGATGGTGACTCTGGCACAGCGGGGATTGCCTTCGCGGTCGTCGGCTGCCATCACGCGGGTCGGCACCACGTCCTTCGCCAGCATGTCGTAGCGCGAGCCGAACGCCCCGACCTTGCCGGTGCCGGCGACCTTGGCGAGATCGCGCCACATGCGCTTCGTCGCATCGGGGTCGCTGCTGAGTGCAAAGCGCAGCACGCCGGTGCGCGGCGACTTGTGGAAGGCGCCGCGCTCGACTACCCGGCTTCCGCGCCGCGCATCACCGCCGCCGAACGCGACGAGCTCGAACGGCTGATGTACGGCGCCGCCTCGGCCTGACCCGGCGTCAGCTCAGGAGTCCGCGTACCAGCGGCGCGCGTCGTTGCCCAGCGCCTGCAGCGCTCGATGCACGGCACCACCCGCGCGCCGCGTTCGGTGATCGAATACTCGACGCGCGGCGGCACCTCGGCGTGTACTTCGCGAGCGATCAGACCGTCCCGCTCGAGCGCGCGCAGCTGCGAGGCAAGCATCTTGTCGGTGACGGTGCGACCGTCGAGGTGGCGGTTGAGGCTGCGGCGCAGCTCGGCGTAGCGCAGCGTGCGATCGCGTAGGCGCCACAGGATCGGCATCTTCCACTTGCCGCCGATCACGTCGAGCGCGAGCTGGACCGGGTTGTCGTAGGTGCGACCGCAACTGGTGAAGGCAGGCATGCTCACCCGGAGGATAGCTGCTCACCCGAACGTGCGTACTTGTAGCCGTTCAGCGGCAACCCATGCTCGCGCCCGACGAGACGCTCATGAACAGACCGCACATCCTGATGGTCGCCGCCAACCCGGCGATCTCCACCACCACCGGCTGGCCGGTCGGCTTCTGGGCCGCGGAGCTGGTGCACCCCTACCACGCC
Source organism: uncultured candidatus Brocadiaceae bacterium (assembly GCA_964392555.1). GTDB lineage: Bacteria > Planctomycetota > UBA1135 > UBA1135 > UBA2386 > CAYMRG01. The sequence continues at coordinate 11,009 of CAYMRG010000062.1, read as the reverse complement.
TTCCGCGAGGCCGACCTCGACGTCACCATCGCCAGTCCGGACGGCGGGCGCATCGACCCGGACGCGCTCAGCGTGCCGAACGATCCGAGCGGCTACTCCCGCGACGACCGGCTCAGCGCCGACTACCTGGGCCGCCCCGCGTTCGTGGCGCTGCTGCAGCAGACCCCCGGCGATCGCCAAGCTGCGGCCGGACGACTTCGACGCGATCGTCGTCTGCGGCGGCCAGGCGCCGATGTTCACGTTCGCCGACGCCGCGGCCCTGCAGCGGCGCTTCGCGGAGTTCCTGGCCGCCGGCAAGCCGAGCGCGGCGCTCTGCCACGGCTCGTGCCTGCTGCTGTATCTGCGCGACGCGCAAGGGCAACCGACGATCCGCGGCCGCACCATCACCGGCTTCACCAACGCCGAGGAAGACGTCGCAGATGCCGCCGTCGGCCAGCGCGTGATGCCGTTCCGCATCGAAGACGAGGCCCGCCGGCTCGGCGCCGACTTCCGCGCCGCGCCGGCGTTCACGAGCCACGCGCTGCGCGACGGCAACCTGATCACCGGCCAACAGCAGCACAGCGGCGCGGCGGTCGCGGCGCTGGTGCTCGAAGCGTTGGCGGAGGGCCGGCGATGAAGCTCGCGCTGATCGGCGCCGGCAACGTCGGCGGGGCGCTGGCCCGGCGCCTCGTCGCGCTCGGCCACCAGGTCACGGTGCTCAGCCGCGACCCGGCGTCGCCGAAGCTGCAGCCGCTGCTGCAGGCCAGCCCCGGCCTCACCGCACGCACACTCGCCGAAGGCGTCGGCGACGCCGACGTGGTACTGCTGGCGGTTCCGTTCGCTGCCGCTGCATCGACGCTGCAGGCGCTGGGCGAGCTCGGCGGTCGCATCGTCGTCGACTGCACCAACCCGGTCGGTCCCGGCCTGCAGCACGGCCTCGCCAGCCGCGAAGCCGGCACCGAACAGCTCCAGCGCGCCGCGCCTTCCGCCCGGTTGGTGAAGGCGTTCACCGTCTACGGCTGGGAGAACTTCGCCGACTCGTCCTTCCCCGGTCACGGCGACCTCCGCCCGGTGATGCCGATCGCGGGCGACGATGTCGATGCCCGCCGCGTCGTCGCCGGCCTCTGCGAGCAGCTGGGCTTCGCGCCGCTCGACTGCGGCCCGGCCGCCGCCGCGCTGCACCTCGAGCACATGACGCTGCTGTGGATCCAGCTGGCGCGCGTCGGCGGCCTCGGCCCGCGCTGGACCTGGGCCCGACTGACCCGCTGATCGGTTGGTCAGGTTCCTGAATCGCCGCCAGCAGCCAGCAGCCGCCGCGGCCCCTCCCGCATCGAGGACACACCAACACCTCGATCAGGAGCACCCGCCGCAGCAGTTCCGCCCACGGGTAGCGGCGGCGCGGACCAGTTCGCCGCTTGCGCCGCGCACCTGACTCCCGAGCCGACTGCGAACGGCGCACCGACGCCGCGAGCTCGGCTTGCAGGGGAACTCGACCAGGATGCGGCGCACCGCCGCCCACCACGGAACGAGCCGCGCCATCGACCAGTTCGGCAGTTCGGCAGACGTCCCGGACCTCACCTGCCCTCACCGCTTCCTCCGGAGCTTCGACCTTCGGCGCCGTGATCGCGGGGAGCGCCGCTGTTCCTCGGCGCGTGACGCGACGGGCTGCGGCGCGCGCGCCGGACCGATCCGTCAGCACACCGTCAGTACAGCTGCACCTTCACCGCATTCGTCAGGTCGAACCGCAACCCGACCCCGGTGTCGCACGGCAGCAACGGGCTGGTCGCCGCGAAGAAGTCGAGCTGACCACCCTGGAAGTACACAATGCCCCCGACCAAGGTCGGATCGAGCGGGATGTTCCAGGTCACGCTGGTGGTCGGCGCATACAGGATGTCGGCCGCCGCGTGCTGGATGCAGCTGCAGATGCCGAGCGACGCGTTGGGATCGCTGAAGCCCGCCAGCACCATCGGCAGCGCGACCGGGCTGAGGTTCGTCAGCTCGGCGAACACGATCCCGCCGATGTGTGGCGCACCGCGCACGTCCAGCCCCGCGTTGCTGCAACCGCCACCGAGGTTGGTGAACACGCCCGATGGCGCGGTCGCGTTGCCATAGAGCCGGAACGGCACGCCGGCGCGGTACGGCACCGGATGCGGCGGGAAGCCCACGTCCTGCAGCGGCTGGTAGGTCGGCACGCCATTGGTGTAGACGCCCTGGATCGCGACCCCGGTGCTCGGCGCGCCCATCACCGTCAACGGCGAGACGAACGGCCCCGACGTGCTCTGTGTCGACTCGAGCTGGAACTCGATCCAGTAGACGCCGCCGGGCAACGTCGCGGAGTCGAGCAGCAGCGGCGTCGGCAGGATCGCGCGCACCGACTGCAGCTGCCGCGTCGCGTCGTTCGGCGTCGCCAGCGACGCGCGGTAGACGTTGACCATGGCGTTCGCCATGGTGTAGCCCGGGGTCGTGAACAGGTTGTTGGCCAGGCCCGGGCTGCCGGCGATCGGCTGGCCACCGTTGGCCGGGTCGCCATCGTAGATCTCGACGTAGAACCCCGAGATCGACGGCGCCGTCACGCCGGTCTGGTAGCAGTAGAGCTCGATCTGCGACACGCTCCAGACGCCGTTGGTCGCGAACGCATCGGCGACGCTGAGGTGCAGCGTGCTCAGCAGATTGTTGCGCCACGCCCCGTAGCCGATCTGGTTCATCGCCAGCGGCGACACCGACAGCACCTGCAAGGCCGACAGGTGGCCGCCGTTGGCGCCGCCACCCGGGTGCGTCACGGTCGGCCCACTGATGTAGATCGGCGTCTGCGCGGCGAGCAGCGCGGGCAGCAACAACGGCGAAACGATCCGGAACGTCATCGTCGCATGGTGGCCCGCGACGACGGGCGCGCCAAGCCCTCGGCGCGCGGAATCGACGCCACTTCAGGTCAGCCGAATCGCGCCGACGTGCAGCCCCAGCTCGCGCGTGTCATCGCCCATGCCGCGTTCGCGGGGCACGAACGTGCCACAGAGCAGCCGGCATTCGGCGAGTCGCCCCGCGGGAACGGCCTCGCCGGCGGCGAAGCGGAGCGCGTGCGGCACGCCCTGTGCCACGGCAACCCGTTGCGTGCAGACACCATCGATCCACAGCTCCGCCCAGGTGTCGTGCGGCTGCGGCACGAGCTGCAGCGCCACGGCCGTCCACGGCGCGTCGCCCTGCACGTAGAACCAGCTCTCGCCCATCGTCCAACGCAATCCGGCGTGGCCGTGCGCCGCCGGTTCGGCGTGGTGCCAGCCCGGCCCGAGGCTGCCGGTGTCGCCGGCACCGATCGCGATCGCCGCGCGCGCGGTGGCGCAGTGGCGATCGACGATCGCGTGCAGGTCGCCGACGCCCGACGGCTCCTGGCAGCCCTTCGTCACGAGATCGAGGAACGTCGCATCCGCGACGCGCCGCAGCTTCTGCACCGCCGCGCGGCGACGCCACAGCGAGAACCAGTGCGCCTTGCAGTGTGCGTGCGCCTTCTGCACCGCCTCGAGCACGCGCGCCGGCAAGGCGCCGCCGCCGCGCGCGACGTGGTTCTGCAGCGCCGCGATGCGACCCTGGTCGTAGCGCTGCAGCTCGCGCCAGACGCGCTTCAGGTTCGCCTTGTCGTAGTTCTTGCGCACCGTCATCAGCCGGTTGCGTTCGACCATGAAGCGGCGCCGGCCTTCGCGCTCGGCGATCGCGGCCTCGCCCTCGGGCGCATGTGGCTTGCCGGCCGCGGCGAGGTCGCCGTGCCAGTCGTGGACGACGATCGCCGTCGGCACGTAGTAGACCTCGTGGCCGGCGAGCCGCGCGCGCCAGCACCAGTCGACGTCCTCGACGTACATGAAGAACGTCGGGTCGAAGCCGCCGATCGCGCGCAGCACCGCGCCGCGCAGCATCATCGCGCCGCCGCAGACGGCGAACACGCGTTCGGGCTCGCTGCGCGGATCGAGGTCGGGCCGGCCGATGTCGCGGTCGGCCGCGAACCCGCTCTCGCCCATCACGATGCCCGTGCTGTTGAGGATCGTCGGGCAGCGCCGCATCAGCATCTTCGCGCCGAACGCCGCGCCGTCCGGCCGCGCCTCGGCGGCCGCGACCAGCTCGCTGACGAAGTCGCGGCGCGCGACCGCGTCGTGGTTGAGCAGCACGACGTAGTCGGCGCGGCTCGCGGCGAACAGGCCGTTGTGGCCGGCGGCGAACCCGAGGTTCTCGGGCGACTCGACGACCTTCAGCGACGCGAACGTGCGCCGGACGTACTCGGCGGTGCCGTCGCCGGAGGCGTTGTCGAGCACCGTGATCTCGAGGTCGGGGTAGTCCTGTTCGAGCAGCGACTCGAGGCACGGCGCGATGTAGTCCTTGCTCTTGTAGGCGAGCACGATCACCTCGACGCGCGGCCCGCCGGCCGGCCCGCGCACCGCGTCGGGTCCGGGTGCTGCGGCGACGGCGGCGCGCAACTCGGCGAGCGGTCGCGAGGGCGCGTTCGCATCGACGACGACGCCCGGCACCGCCTTCGCCGCGCGCTGCAGTGCCCCTTCGCCAGGGCCGCCATCGTGCAGGTAGAGCGGCGCCGCGACCGCCCCGTGCGCCCGTTCCTGCGCCAGATCGGCGATCGGCAGCACGCGGTGGCGATGGTGCCACGCCGCCGGCGCCTGGTTGGGTTCGGTGCAGAACACGACCACGTCGTCCGGTGCCAGCGCGGCGAGCAGCGCGCGCGCCGCCGCAGCGGCCTTGCGTTCGGCGGGCAGTGGGCAGACGACGAGGGCCAGGGGCGGCATCGGGCGCGATTCTGCCGGCTCGGCGCGGCGAGTCCAAGCATGCGGGTTTGACGGCCCGCCCGGCCCGTGCGAACGTCGTGCGCCGCCACGCCCATGACGAACGCGACTCTCCGCACGCCCGCCTGGCTGCTCCGTGGTCTGTTCGGGCGAACGGCCGGCACGCTGTCGCTCGCCGACGGGCGGCTCGCCTTCGTCACGGCCGACCAGGTCACCGTGTTCGCCGTGCCGATCGCCGCCCTCTCGGTGCGTTCGCCGTGGCATCTGTTCGGTGCCGGCATCGTCGTCACGATCGGCGCTGCGCGCCACCGCCTGTCGTTCGTCGAACCCGGCGAGAACGGCGATGTCCGCAGCGGCCGCGCCGCCTGCCGCGTCTGGCGCGAGCGGCTCGCCCGCTGACGTCGACGCACCGTTGCGCAGACCGGGTGCGTCGCGTCTGATCCGCCGATGCGGATCGGCATCGACGTCGCGATGACGGCGGACGCCAAGACCGGGCTGCCGTCGTACACGCGGTCGCTGGTCGAGGCGATGGCGCGCATCGACCAGCGGAACGAGTACTGGCTCTACCGCATCACCTGGCACTCGTTCCCGCCCAACTACGAGGACGCGGTGCTGCCCAAGGCCGCGAACTTCCGCGCCGTCTGCGCCGCCATCCCCAAGGCGAAGCTCGAACGCCGCTGGCACCGCGAGGACCGCAGGAAGCTGCTCGGGCCGGCGCCCGACGTCTACTTCAGCCCGTTCCACAACGCGCCGGACCGCTGGTTCCCGCGGCTGGTGTGCGTCTTCCACGACGTCTCGTTCCGCGTCCACCCGGAGTTCTCGACCGAGGCCAACCGCGTCTACTGCGAACAGCAGTTCGACCGCGCGGCGCGGCTCGCCCACCGCATCGTCACGGTCTCGCACTTCTCGAAGGCCGAGATCGTCCGCGCGATGGGCATGGCCGCCGACCGCATCGACGTCGTCCACGAGGCCGCCGACCCGCGCTTCGTGCACCGGCCGGAGATGCCGCTGCCCGAACGCTTCCGCCCGCAGCTCGGCGACGCGCCGTTCGTGCTCTACGTCGGCTCGGTCGAGCCGCGCAAGAACCTCGCGACGCTGGTCAACGCCTACGCGTCGGTGCTGCGGCGCACCAAGCACCCGGCCAACCTGGCGATCGCCGGCGGCTCCGGCTGGAAGAACTCGTCGGTCCACGAGGCCGTCGAACGCCACGGCCTGCAGGACCGCGTGCGCCTGCTCGGCTTCGTCACCGACGACGAGCTGCTGGCGCTCTACAACCGCTGCGCGCTGTTCTGCTACCCGTCGCTCTACGAGGGCTTCGGCCTGCCGGTCATCGAGGCGATGAGCTGCGGCGCACCCGTGATCACGAGCCGCGTCAGCTCGCTGCCCGAGGTCGGCGGCGACGCGGTGCGCTACGTCGACGACCCGCACGATTCGGCCGCGCTCGCCGACCAGCTCGGCGAAGTGCTCGAGAGCCGCGATCTGCAGGCCCGCCTCCGCCGCGACGGCCTGGCGCAGGCCGCCCGCTTCAGCTGGGACAAGGCCGCGCGGGAGACGCTCGCGATCCTCGAGCGCGTCGTCGCCGATCCGGTGCTCGATCCGACCGCGGTGCGCATGGGCGAAGACGAGCGCGGCGTCGCCGAGGGCTTCTACGACGTCGAGCGGCCGCCCGAGGGCGCGTTCCGCTGGATGCAGCGCCGCGGCCTGCTGCGGCTGCGCATCCCCGCGGCGAGTTCGCGGCTGTGGGTGACCGCGGCGTCGCCGATGGCCGAGGCGACCGTCACGCTGATCGTCCGCGCCGCCGGTGTCACGGTCGGCACGTGCCTCTTGCGCCACGGCCCGCAGACGTTCTCGTTCGCCTTGCCGCACCACGTCCCGCGCGATCGGCTCGTCGACGTCGAACTCGAGGTCAACTGGCCGTTGCCGGCGGCGATGAAGGGCAGCGACGCTCGCGACCTCGGCGCGCGCATCTTCGCGCTGCGGCTGGGATGAGCCCGACAGCGGGGTAGCATTCTCCGGCCCGGTCCCCGCCCCACCACCACCCGATGGACATCCTGTTCGACGCCCGAATGCTCAACCGGCCCTTGTCAGGGCTGGAACGCGTGCAGCTCAACGTGCTGCGCGAGCTGAGCAAGCTGCCCGGCGTCACCCGCCTCCGCGTCGTCCTGGTCAAGAACACCCACACCGCGAAGCCCCTGCCCGAGTCGGTCGAGCGCTGCGAGGTCTGGACGACCGAGGACATCGTCAAGGTCCTGACCGATCCGGCGCAGCGGCCGGACGTCTACCACATGACGTGGTTTCCGGACCAGACGCCGCGCGACCTGTTCCTGCCGCTGCTGGCGCCGGCCTCGGTCGTCGAGGTCCACGACGCGATCCTCAACCGCCACCCCGAGTACTTCCCCGACCAGGAACACTGGGGCTGGTACAACGGCTTCATCAAGCGCCTGATCCGCAACAGCGACCGGCTGCTGGTGCACAGCCGTTCGGTGATCGGCGAGATCGAGCAGGACCTGCAGGGCGACCCGTCGATCGCCGACGTCGCACCGTTGGCCGTCGATCCGGACTTCCACAGCCCGCTGGCGGCTGCCGAGGTCGCGCGACGCTGCAAGAAGATCGGCTTCGAAGGCGACTTCCTGCTCGCGGTCGGCAAGGACTACCCTCACAAGGATCACGCGACGCTGCTGCGCGCGCTGGCGAAGCTGCCGCCGAACGTGCGGCTGTGCATCGCCGGCACGAAGATCTGGAAGAATCCCGGCGAGACCAGCGACGAGATCATCGCGCAGCTCGGGCTCGGCGATCGCGTGCAGTGGGTGCAGGGCCTCGACGACCACGACATCAAGGCGCTGATCCAGGGCGCCAGGGCGATGGCCTACCCGTCGCTCGAAGAAGGCTTCGGCATCCCGCCGATCGAGGCGATGGCGCTCGGCACGCCGGTGGTCGCGGCCGCGGCGATGTCGATCCCCGAGGTCTGCGGCGACGGCGCGTGGCTGCACCGGCCCGGCGACGACGCGCAGCTCGCCGACTACCTGCGCCGCTGCCTCGCCCGCGGCGACGACGTCGAGGCGCTGATCGCGCGCGGCCACGCCCGCGAGCAGACGTTCTCGTGGCGCCGCACCGCGGAGCTGACGTTCGCCTGCTACGAGAAGGCGATCGCGACCGCCAGGGACGGCACGAGCCCGCGCCGGGCGCTCGAACCGCGGATCGCCGAGAGCCTGGCGATCGCGGCGCGCTACAAGTTCAACGACCTCGACCGCGAACTCGCGGCGTGGCAGCAGCGCTGCCTCGGCGCCGAGAACCAGCTGCGCCAGGCGCGCGGTCACGCGCTGAAGCTCGAGGAGCAGCTGCGCGACGCCGGCAAGCAACCCGCCGCGGCCCCGCCGCCCGAGCCGTTGCCACCGAAGCCGCAGCCGCGCACCGAGCCACCGCCGCCGAAGCGTCCGCGCTGGTCGCTGAAGCGCCGCATCCAGAAGATCAAGGACGGGATCGAACGACGCCGCAAGCGTTGACCCGTCCGCCCAACGAGCCGCACGCGATGAAGGAGCCGAGCAGCCCGTCCGAACCTCCCGCCGACGACGCGCGGCTGGCCGCCCTGCACCGGGCGCTGGCCGACCGCGAACGGCAGCTGCGCGACCTGACCGAGCAATCGCTCGGCTTCCTCGAGGACCTCGCCGAGGAGCGGCGGCGGGCCGGCGAGCGCGAACGGCTGGGGCAGCGCATCGGCGAACTCGAGCGGCAGGTCGCGGATGCGCGGCGTCGTCTGCTGCACGCCGGCGGCGCAGTACCGGTGGCAGCGCCCGACGACGAAGGGGCGCGACCGGCGCTGGAGATCGTGTTCTGGGGTGCGGACAGCCACGCGGCGGCGGCCGCGGCCGCGGCGGCGGGTCTGCCCGCGGTGTGGGTCGGCCTGCCCGAGGACGTGCCGCCTGGCGCGCCGGCGGCGAACCTGCCGGTCGCCGTCAACCGCACGGCGCGCACCGGGCCGCAGTGCTGGAACCTCGGCTTCGCCGCGACGCGCGCCGAAGCCGTGCTGTTCGTCGGCGCAGGCCTGACGCTGACGGCAATCGGCGACGGCGAGGCGTTCGCGCGGCCCGACGCGGCGCTGGTGAGCCCCCGGATCGAGACGGCGGCCGGCGCCACGCTCGGCGTCGACTCGACCGACGACCTGCTGCGGCTCGCGCCGCACCGCGCCACGGACGGCGACGCAAACGGCGGCCCGTTCGCATCGGCGCGCGCATTCGCGGTCCGGCGCGCCGCGTTCGACCGCGTCGGCGCCTTCGACGAGGGCCGTCCGGCGACGGCCGCGCTGGTCGATTGGACGCTGCGCGCGCGGCGCGCGAACTTCACGGTGGCGGCGGCTCCCGACTGCGTCGCGACCGACGCCGGCGGCGCCGCGACCGCGGGCGACGGACGGGAGGAACTCGACGCGCTCGCCGACCGCGACCGCCTGCACCTGATCGCCGGCCACTTCCCCGACCGCCTCGGGCGCGCGCTCGCCGACGCCGGCACGCTGTGGGAGCAGGCGCCGCACGCGGCTCCCGAGCTGCTCGGCCAGCTGCTCGGCCGCCTGCCGGCGAACGACAACGCGGTGCCGCGCGAGCTGCTCGACCGCGTCGCGATCGACCTCGCCGCGCAGGGCCAGCCCGGCGCGCTCGTCATCGCCCAACTGCAGGAGCGCCGCCTGGCGCTGCTGCGCGCGCTGCGCGACAGCGAGCCGCCGCACCACCGCGAAGAGGTCGTCGCCGCGCTCGATCGGGCGGGAAAGCAACGATTCGGCACGCCCGCCGAGGCGTTCCGCGCGCTGGCCGACGAGATCGGCCTCGCGGGTCGCGTCGCCAGCGGGTTCCGCACCGTCCTGCAGGAGACGCGCACCGAGCGGCAGCAGCTCGATGCCGAACGCCACGCCCAGTCGGCGCGCGCCGAACGCGCGGTCGGCTCGCGCGAGTCGGTGCAGGCCCAGCTCGATGCCGCGGCCAGGGAGCTGGCGGCGGCGCGCGAGCAGCAGCAGCAGACCGGCCGGCTCGCCGAGCAGCTGCGCGGGCAGCTCGATGCCCAGACGCAGGCGAACGCCCAGATGCTGGCCCGCGCCGCGCAGCTCGACGCGCTGCTGGCGGACCGCGACGGGCACATCGCCAACCGCGACCAGCAGCTGGCCGCGCTGAAGCGCGAACACGGCCAGATCGCCGGCCTGCTGGGGCTCACCGACCATGCCCCGGCCACCGAGGTCAACGCGCGGCTCGGCGAGCTCAAGGCCGAGGCCCACCGCCTGCACACGACGCTGGTGGCGACGCTGCAGGCGGCCGGCGCCAGCGACCCCGAGAGCCTGCTCGCCGACCTGCGCATCGTCCGCGAACGCTACGCCGCGGCCCAGACCACGCTCGCCGAGCGCGAACGCTGGATCGGGCTGCTGCTCGCCGAAGTGCAGAAGCGGCGGTTGCGGCCCCGCGCGCTGCTGCCCCACGAACAGGCGTTGCTCGACAGGCTGCGCGCGCCGTGAAGGTCCTGCTCGTCCTCCACCAATTCCTGCCGCGCCACATCACGGGCACGGAGCAGTACGTCCGCGCCCTGGCGCTGCAGATGCGCGCGGTCGGCATCGATGCGCGCGTGCTCGCCTACGAGCCGTTGTTGCAGTTCGACAGCCCGGAGCGGTTGTTCCTCGAGCGCGACGAAGAGGTCGACGGCATCCCGGTGCGCCGGATCGCGGTCCACCACCGCCAATCGCCGAACCCCGAGCTGCGCGACTACGAGAACCCGCTCGCCGGCCAGCTGTTCGCGCGCCACCTCGACGCGGTCGGCTACGACGCGGTGCACCTGTTCCATCCGCGCAACCTCGGCACCGGCGCGGTCGAGGAGGTGCGGCTGCGCGGCCTGCCGCTGGTCGTCAACCTGATGGACTTCTGGTGGCTGTGCCCCAACTACCTGCTGTGGCGGCGCGACGGCTCGCTGTGCGACGGCCCGCCCGAGGGCGGTGCCGGCTGCATCGCCTGCGTCGACCCGCGGCTCGGCGAGGCGATCGCCGAACGGCGGATCGAGGCCGAGGTGCGCGCGATCGGCGCGCTGCCGACGCCAGCCGGTGACCAGGGACCTTCGTCGGTGCGCCAGGCGCACGCGCTGCTCGGCCGCAAGGAACACCTCGTGCGCCTCCTCGCGCAGGCCGACCGCGTGATCGCGCCGTCGCGCTTCCTCGCCGGCGTCTACCGCCGCCACGGCGTGCCCGACGGCAAGCTCGAACACCTCGACTACGGCCTGTCGCCGGAT
>CAYMRG010000061.1:0-14705 GCA_964392555.1 uncultured candidatus Brocadiaceae bacterium | reverse complement strand
CGGTTCGCACTGGTTCTGGACCTGGCAGGAGGGGCTGCAGAACCAACCGGTCTGGCGCACCGCAGGCACGCCGGACGCGGCCGGTGACCTGCTGCTGGACCCCAACCAGCTCGCGAGCGACGGCACGGTCGCCTTGTCGGGCTTCGTGCCGTCCGACGAAGGGGATCTCGTCGCGTTCGCGACCTCGGCGAACGGCAGCGACTGGCAGGAATGGCACGTGCTCGACACCGCTACGCGCCAGCCGCTCGCGGACCACCTGCGTTGGAGCAAGTTCTCGACGGCGGCGTGGACCAAGGACGGGCGCGGCTTCTTCTACCAGCGCTATCCCGAGCCGGCCGCGGGCGAGGTCTACCAGGCCACCAACCGCAATCCTGCCCTCTGCTACCACGTGCTGGGTACCGAGCAGGCGGCGGATCGCATCGTCTACGAACGGCCCGACCAGCCCGACTGGGGCTTCGAGGCCAAGGTCACCGACGATGGCCGCTTCCTGATCCTCGACGTCACCGCGGGCACCGACCGCCGCAATGGTCTGTTCTGCGCCGATCTCGAGGTCGAGGGCTGGCCGGTCGTGCCGCTGCAGTTCGCATTCGACGCGAGCTACGAGTTCCTCGGCAACGACGGCGACACGTTCTGGCTGCGCACCAACCGCGACGCCCCGCTCGGCCGGATCGTCGCGATGGAGCGCACGCGGCCGCAGGAGCTGACGACGCTGGTGGCTGAAGGGCGCGATGCGCTGGCCACCGCGCAGGTCGTCGCCGGACGTTTCCTGTGCAGCTACGTCAGCGACGCGTGCCATCGGCTGGCCGTGCACGGCCTCGACGGCCAGCACCAGCGCGACCTTCCGCTGCCCGACCTCGGCAGCGTCGGCGACGTCTCCGGACGGCCCGGCGACGCGGTCGCGTACTGCACCTTCGAGTCGTTCACGCAACCACCCGTGGTGTTGCGCCTCGATCCGGTGGACGGCGCGGTGCGCGAACTGCGGCCGAGCACGTTCGCTGGCACGACCGCCGACCTGGTCACCGAGCGGCGATTCCTGCAGAGCCACGACGGCGCGCGGCTGTGCCTGTTCCTGGTGCACCAGCGCGACCTCGTGCTCGACGGCTCGCACCCGACCTACCTCTACGGCTACGGCGGGTTCGACATCTCGCTGCTGCCGAGCTTCTCGGTGCCGAACCTGGTCTGGGTCGAACGCGGCGGCATCTACGCCCACGCGATCTTGCGCGGCGGTGGCGAATATGGCGAAGCGTGGCATCAGGCCGGTATGCGCGGCAACAAACAGAAGGTGTTCGACGATTTCGTCGCCTGCGCCGACTACCTCGTGCGCAACGGCTATACTCGGCGCGACAAGCTCGGTTGCGGCGGCCGTAGCAACGGCGGGTTGCTGGCGGGCGCGATGGTGACGCAGCAGCCGGATCGCTTCGGCGCCGTGATCCCCGAGGTCGGCGTGCTCGACATGCTGCGCTACCACCGCTTCACGATCGGCTGGGCCTGGGCGCCCGAATACGGCACCAGCGACGACCCCGAGCAGTTCGCGTGGCTCAAGTCCTACTCACCGCTGCACGCGATCGTGCAGGGTCGCCACTATCCCCCGACGCTGGTGATGACCGGCGACCACGATGACCGCGTGCTGCCGGGCCACAGCTACAAGTTCGCGGCGACGCTGCAGGCGGCGCAGGGCGGGCCGGCGCCGATCCTGCTGCGCGTCGACACCGCGGCCGGCCACGGCAGCGGTAAGCCGACGCGCAAGAAGATCGACGAGGCGGCCGACCGCTGGGCGTTCCTGCGCGCCGCGCTCGGCGCGTGAGCGCAGCACCCGCCGCCAGCTACTCCACCACTAGCTCGGCGAACGACGTCTCGGCGTTGTCGCCGCCGTAGCCCCAGGCCGTCAGTTCGGTCCAGGTCGCCGGCAGCGCGACGCTCACCCGCGCACCGGCCGCCTCGGCCATCAGCGTGTGCTGGCCGAGGTCGACGACCACGCGTAGCGCCAGCGGGCGGTTGTCGCCGACGTCGATGCGCTGGCGGCTCATGTCGCCCCCCGGTGTGGTGACGACGAGCTCGCCGCGATCGAAGTCGATCGCCGCGCGCGCCTGGGCCTTCTGTGGATCACCGCCGCTGACGACGACGCCGCCGTTGCGGCTCTGTCGCCCGGCGACCGGGCGCAGACTCGTCGCCAGCGTGGTCCGCCCCGGTCGGTGGCCGGTCAGCAGCGCATAGCCGCCGCTGGTGTTCGCCCAGATCCGCAGCCGGCCGGCCTCACCGATCACGCTGGCGATGCCCGCGGTGACCGGGAACACGCCGAGCTCGCCGGTCGAGTCGCCGTAGCTCGCGCGCAGTTCGCGCAGCTGCTGCTGCAACTTCGCAAGCAGCGGCGCCGCATCGGGCTTGCCGGCGAGGTTGTCGAGTTCGTCGGGGTCGCTTGCCAGGTCGTAGAGCTCCCAGCGCTGCCACTGCGGCTCGTAGAAGTACGCGAGCTTGTAGCGACTCGTGCGCAGGCCGTAGTGCGCAGCGACGTTGTGCGTCGCCTGCGACTCGTAGTAGTGGTAGTAGATCGCCTCGCGCCAGTCCGCGGGCGTCTCCCCGCGCAACAGCGGCACGAGGCTCTTGCCCTGCATCGTCGCCGGCACGGCCACGCCGGCGAGGTCCAGGAAGGTCGGCGCGAAGTCGATGTTCTGCGTCAGGGCCTGGACCTCGCGCCCGGCCGGGAAGTGCTCGGGCCAGGCGACCAGCAGCGGCATCCGCAGGCTCTGCTCGTAGATCCAGCGCTTGTCGTACCAGCCGTGGTCGCCGAGGAAGAAGCCCTGGTCCGAGCTGTAGACGACGACGGTGTCGCGCTTGACGTCGGGGTGCGCGTCGAGCCAATCGAGCAGGCGGCCGACGTTGCGATCGACGCCGGCGACGCAGCGCAGGTAGTTCTTGATGTAGCGCTGGTACTGCCAGCGCACGAGCTCCTTGCCGGTCGGCGGATGCGCGCGGAACGCGGCGTCCTCCTCGGCGAACGCCGCATCCCACGCCTGGCGCTGCGCCTCGGTCATCCGCTTGCGCAGGACCGGCCACGCGCGGTCCTCGCCGGTCAGATTCTTCTGTTCCTCGGCGGTCGGCGCGACCAGCAGGTCGTAGTGCAGCCACAAGTGGTTCGCGACCGTCATCTCGGTCACCGCCGACGGGCCGCGGCCCTGATGGTCGTCGAACAGCGTCGCCGGCTCGGCGAGGTCGCCGTCGCGGTAGAGCCCGAGGTCCGCGATCGCCGGCATCCAGTTGCGATGCGGCGCCTTGTATTGGCACATCAGCACGAATGGGCGGTCCGCGTCGCGGCGTTCGAGCCAATCCAGCGCGAGGTCGGTCGTGAGGTCGGTGACGTGGCCCTCGATGCGCTGCTGGCCGTCGGGGCTGAGGAAGTCCGGGTTGTAGTACTGCCCCTGCCCCGGCAGGATCCGCCAGGTGTCGAAGCCCTGCGGGTCGCTGCCGAGGTGCCACTTGCCGAGGATCGCGGTCTGGTAGCCGGCATCGTGCAGCAGCTGCGCGAACGTCGTCTGCGTGCCGTCGAAGACGTTGCCGTTGCGCATGAAGCCGTTGCGGTGGCTGTGCGCGCCGGTCAGGATCGTCGCCCGCGAAGGTCCGCACAGGGCGTTGCCGCAGAAGTTGTTGCGGAACAGCACGCCGTCGTGCGCGATGCGGTCGAGGTTCGGCGTGCGGTTGATCTGCGAGCCGTAGGCCGAGATCGCGTGTGCGGCGTGGTCGTCGGTGAACACGAACAGGATGTTCGGCCGGCGTACGGCCGGTGTCGGCTCCTGCGCGCGCAACGGACCGCCGCAGGCGAGCCCGAGCAGCAGGACCCACGGCGTGACCGACCCGCACAGGACGGCGAACGAAACGGAGCGCATGGCGCGATCACAGGCGATCGCTCCGGGCGGCGCAACGCCCGACCGCCTTCCCGGCGTCACGCGCGGTTGATCAGGAACGTCGCGATGTCGCCGAGGAAGTTGACGAGGTAGTCGCGGTAGCGCGCTTCGACCTGCTGCTCGTCGATCGCCGCGGTCATCAGTTCCACCCAGCGATCGCGCGCGGCGCGGTCGACGACGAACGGCGCATGCCGCATGCGCAGCCGCGGGTGGCCGCGTTCGTGCTGGTAGTCGGGTGGGCCGCCCAGGCGGTAGACCATACACGACCGCAGCCGGTGCTCGGCGCCGGCCAGGTCGTGGCGGGGATACATCGGTGCCAGGATCGGGTCGCCGGGCACGCGCCGGTAGAAGCCGGCGACGATCGCCGCGAGCTTGTCGGCGCCCAGCAGGTCGTGGATCGGCAGTTCGTCGGCCTCGGTCACCCCCACAGCGTGGTGGAACGCGGCGCCAACGCAAGTACGATCCCGCCGCGATGGTGTTCCACGATCTGCCCGACCCGGCCGAACGCGAGTTCGACCGCAGCCTGCGCCCGAACTCGTTCGACGAGTTCGTCGGCCAGGAGCAGATCCGCGACAACCTGCGGATCGCGATCACCGCGGCGCGTGGCCGCGACGAACCGCTCGACCACGTGCTGCTGTTCGGCCCGCCCGGCCTCGGCAAGACGACGCTCGCGCACCTGATCGCGGTCGGCATGGGCGTCGAGGTCGTCGTCACGTCGGGGCCGGCGCTCGGCGCGCCGAAGGATCTCGCCGGCACGCTGACGCGGTTGAAGCGCGACCAGGTGCTGTTCATCGACGAGATCCACCGCCTGCCGAAGGCGCTCGAGGAGTACCTCTACTCGGCGATGGAGGACCACGCGATCGACGTGGTGCTCGATCCGGGGCCGAGCGGCCGCAGCGTGCGGCTCGGCGTGCAGCCGTTCACGCTGGTCGGCGCGACGACGCGCGAAGGGCTGCTGACGGCGGCGTTCCGTTCGCGGTTCGGCATCGTCGAACGGCTCGAGCCCTACCCCAACGCCGACATCGGCGCGATCCTCGGCCGCGCGGCCAAACGCCTCGGCGTGGTGCTCGAGCCGGCGGCCGCCGCGATGTGCGCCGAACGCAGCCGCGGCACGCCGCGCATGGCGCTGCGCATCCTGCGGCGCGTTCGCGATCTCGCGCAGGTCCGCAACCGTCCCGCGATCGACATCGCAACCGCGACCGAAGGTCTCGAGCGGCTGCGTATCGACCACCTCGGCCTCGAGGAGATCGACCGCAAGCTGCTGCGGGCGCTGGCGCAGCGCGGCGACGCCGTCGGCCTGAAGACGCTCGCGGCGATGATCGACGAAGCCGAGGACACGCTCGAGGACGTGCTCGAACCCCACCTGATCCGCTGCGGCCTGCTGGCGCGCACGCCGCGCGGCCGCGTCGCGACCGCGCGCGCCTACGAACACCTCGGGCTCGCCGGCGACACGCCGCGCCGCCCCGGCGATCTGCCCTTCCAGGACTCCGTGTGACCGCGTTCCGCTTCGAGCTGCTCTCGACCAACGGCAAACTGCGGCGCGGGCGCTTCCACACGCCGCACGGCACGTTCGAGACGCCGTGCTTCGCGCCGGTCGGCACCTACGCGACGCTGAAGGGGCTGACGCCTGAACAGGTGCGCGCGACCGGCGCCGAGCTGATCCTCGCCAACAGCTACCACCTGCACGTGCGCCCCGGCGCCGAGCGCATCGAACGGCTCGGCGGCCTGCACCGCTTCATGGGCTGGGACGGGCCGATCCTGACCGACTCGGGCGGCTACCAGGTGTTCTCGCTCGGCGGCAAGGTCAAGATCGACGACGACGGCGTGACGTTCCAGTCGGTGATCGATGGCAGCACGCACCGCTGCACGCCGGAGTCGGTGCTGACGTTCCAGCGCCAACTCGGCCCGGACATCGCGATGGTGCTCGACCACTGCCCGCCCGGCGACGCCGACCGCGACTACCAGCGCGCCGCGCACGAACGCACGCTGCGCTGGGCGCGCACCGCGCGCGATCTCCACGACCGCTGGGGCGGCAGCGCGCGCGGCCAGGCGGTGTTCGGCATCTGCCAGGGCGGCATCGACCCCGCGCTGCGCGCCGAGTCGGCGCAGGCGATGGCGGCGATGGACTTCGACGGCTACGCGATCGGCGGGCTCAGCGTCGGCGAGACCAAGCAACAGATGGCGGTCGCCCTCGACGCCTGCGTCGATGCGCTGCCCGCGGGCAAGCTGCGCTACATGATGGGCGTCGGCATGCCCGAGGACCTGCTCACCGCGACCGCGCAGGGCGTCGACCTGTTCGACTGCGTCGTGCCGACCCGCCACGGCCGCAACCACACCGCATTCGGTGCCGACGGCACGTCGCTGAAGCTGCGCAACGCGCAGTACGCCGACGATCCCGCGCCGCTGGTCGACGGCTGCGGCTGCTACACGTGCCGCAAGTTCTCGCGCGCCTACCTGCGCCATCTCGCGGTCGCCGACGAGATGCTCGCCGGCATCCTGCTCTCGCTGCACAACATCCATTTCCTGCAGGACCTGATGCGCGGCATCCGCGCCCGGGCCGAAGGCTCCGCATGACGTCCCCGTTCCGCGCATTCTCCGCTCTGCTGCTGTCGTCGTTCGCCGCCGTGGCGCAGAGCCCGGCGCCGCCGCCGAACGTGCTGCGCATCGGCACCTGGAACCTCGAGTTCCTCGGCGCCGAAGGCGACTACCGCGACCACCTGCCGCTGCGCACCGACGCCGATTTCGCGGCGATCGGCAAGAAGGTCCACGACCTCGGCGTCGCGCTGCTCGCGGTGCAGGAGGCCTGCGGCGAGGCGCCGGTCAAGAAGGTCGCCGCGGCTGCCGGGCCGAGCTGGCAGTGCGTGGTCGGCACCAGCGGCGGCTGGGACGACGGCAAGACCTTCCAGAGCATCGGCTTCCTCTACGACACGTCGGTGCTCGAGCTGCTGCAGGCCGAGGAGCTGCTGCAGTTGCCGCGCGAGCTCGAAGGCGTGCCGATCTTCCACCGCGTGCCGCTGACGGCCTGCTTCCGCGTCAAGGCGACCGGCTTCGACTTCCGCGCCATCACCGTGCACCTCAAGGCCGGCCGCGCGGCGAAGGACGAGCAGAAGCGCCGCCTCGAGGCGACGACGCTGCACGAATGGCTCGCGGGCCTGCAGAAGGACGCCGGTGAGGACCAGGACATCGTCCTGCTGGGCGACTTCAACTGCACCTACGGCGCCGAGCCGGAGACGATCCTCGAGCAGGGCGGCGGCCTGCAGTACTCGGCGATGCCGACGCGCCCGCCGACGATCCTGCACTTCGCCGACCCGATCGACCAGATCGTCGTCGGCCGCGGCCTCGACGAGGCCAAGGCGGCGACGTTCACCGTGCACGGCGATCTCGGCGGGCTCGAACGCGACGCCTGGCGCAAGACCTACAGCGACCACTTCCCGGTGACGATCGACCTCGACGCGGCGCGCGACGCAGACCCGCAGGCGACGTTCGCCCATGGGCCGATGAGCCAGAGCCTGCCGGTGACGCTGCGGCCGAAGACGAAGGGGACCCGGCCCGCGGTCGGGGCGAGCGTCTACGTCGTGGTGCAAGGTGGCGAGACCCTGCGCGGGGTACTGGTCGAGCCGGTGCCGGCGACCGCGATCGGCTACCTGACCCTCGACAGCGGCGTGATGACGCTGATCCCGCTCGACAAGGTTCTGCGCATCGAGTGGTAGCGTCCCGGAGCGGGACCGGCTGCGGCGAGGCGTAACCGGCATGGCATCGGACGGGCGACCGCATGCCCTTTGCGCATCGCTGGCGTTCACCGCCTTGAAAAGCTCCGCGTGCTACCCTTCGGTTGGCCGCAGATCTGGTGCAACAATGGCGTCTCCGGCCCGTTCTCCGACGCGCAACCTCATGATTCCTCGCCTCGCCCTCGTCGCCGGCCTGTTGCCGGTGCTCGCCGCCCAACAGCCCACGTACCACGCCGTCCGCTCCAGCCTCGCGGATCCGGCCCTGACCAGCCAGACCGGCCAGGTCCTGCTGTCGATTCCGGGGTTGTTCCAGGACTTCCTGATCTCCGGCGGCGGCCAGTTCGTCGAGCTCCCCGATGGCACGGCGCGGTTGACCGGCCGCGTGTTCAGCGACTCGAGCATCTACTCGGCGCTGCTGTTCGACATCCACCTGACCGGCAAGACCTCGACCGCGCCGAGCGGCTATCCGGTGCTCGGCCTGCTGCCCGCGGCATACGTGCCGCAGGGCACGCTCGATCCGGCAACCTACACCTACTACACGGGCGGTACCGGCACGCTGACCGGCGTCCGCAACCTCGACGGCCTGGTCCTCGACGTCGCGCTGACCGGTGCGGCACAGGTCGGTGACGGCGCCAACAACCGCAACGGCGTGCTCGGCCTCGCCGCCGACCTGGCGGTGACCGTGTCGCAGCAGCCGTTCGGCGGCCCGATCGGCACGGTGTCGACGGCGCATGTCACTGTCGATCTGCCGCTGCACCACACCGACGACACGACGCATCCGCAGCAGGATCCGACGCGCAGCACGCTGATCGATCACGCCATGAAGCTGCCGGGGGTCGCCGACGACTACCTGTTCATCCCGGCCGGGCACTTCACCGAATACGAAGACGGCCACGCCGAGCTGACCGGCAGGCTGGCGCGGCTCGGCCAGCTCGACGATGCCTGGGATCTGACGCTGCAGATGACGCAGCGCCTCGATCCGGGTGAGGCCAACTACCCGCCGGTCGGCAGCCCGGTGCTGCAGATGCTGCCCTCGGCCTACGTCGCGAACGGCGGCACGATCGACCCGGACCACTGGCACTACTACCAGAGCGCGGTCGGCACGCTGACGGGCCTCGGCCTCAACGCCGGCGGCCAGATCGACCTGACCAATGCGGTCGCGCTGCAGTTCGGCGGCGCGGCGAACCAGATCAACAGCTACTACGGCTTCTACGGCGCGTTCACGACCAGCATCGTCACGCAGCCGACCGGCCGCACGGTGGCGATCACCGGCGACGCCGAACTGCACGGCCTGACGGCGGTGTTCCCGGTGCTGCCGTTCCCGACGCTGGTCGTGCCGACCGTGAACCCGAGCCTGCCGACGCTCACCGACCAGGGCCTGACCCTCGAAGGCGACAACCTCGCGTGGATCGAGCTGGTCGGCGTCGGCTTCGACCTGGTCGGTGGCCACAGCGCCGCGAACTGGAACGGCGGCTACTTCCTGATCCTCGACAACCAGCACATCGAGCTGCACCCGCGTCCGGGGGCAATCCCGGGCACCTACAACGTCGGCGCCTACAACCCGGCGATCCGCACCAACGAGATCCAGGTCGACCTGGTCGCGCCGACCACGCCGAAGCTCTACGCCGAGGCCGCCGTCCCGACCAACGACTTCGCGCACGTCCGCCTGCACTCGGGCACCGTCGTCGGTCCCACGATCTGCATCGTCGTGCTCAGCACCACGCTGCTGCCGAGCGTCGCGCCCGGCATCGTCAACCTCGGCATCGGCAACCAGTTCGCCGACATCACCCTCGACCCGGGCGTCTACCTGCACGACGCGCAGACCGGCATCGCCCAGGTCGACTACGGCCCGATCCCGGCCAGCGTCCAGGGCACGACCTACCACCTGCAGGGCCTGATCCTCGACCTCGGCGCGCAGGCGCTGCCGCTGCCCGAGACGAACGTCTGGTCGATCCAGTTCTGACCGTGACCGGCGCGCTCACAGCGCGCCGAAGAGCAGGTCGAGCGCGTCGGTCGCCCACGTGCACCCCGGCCAGCGCCGCCGCGCTCGGAATCGCGAGCGTCGTGGCCTTCGAGCCGGCAACCGGCGCGAGCACGGCGAGCGAGTCCGGAGCGGCCAACAGGTTGCGCCCGACCTGGCCGCCGGACACGAGGCCGCCGAGCGCGGCGTTGCCCGGCGCGAGCGGTTGCCACCTGGACACCTCGGTCGCGAACCCCGTCTGCCGCAACCCGGTCGCCACCGCGCGGCAGGTCGCAGCGACGCACGGCAGCTCCGCCGCCGTCAGCAGGTTGCTGCCGCCCGAGCTCGGGCAGGCCGCGCCGGGCGCCGCCGCGCCGGCCGAGCACGCGGGAACCAAGTGGGCGCAGTAGGTCGCAAGGGACGGCGCGGACGGGTGCTTGCCGCCGATGGCGAGTCTGCCGTCGCTGCGCGACGCGATCGCCCCCACGAGAGCATCGAACGGCCTGCGGCGTCGGGCTCCCTGCAGTGTGCTCGGCGGGGCCACGGCCCCGCCTCCGCGCGCTTCGCTCGCCCTCTTTGCCGGACGACGAAATCGACGCACTGGGCCGCGGCGGCTGGTAATCCGGCCCGTGACACGGCGAAGGATCACCGTGTCATGGCGCCAAGGGAGCGCGCCCGCCGCAGCCGCCGCAAGGGCCCGCGGACCCATTTGCCTGCTCGCCGAGGTCAGCCGCGAACGACCCGTCCCCACATCACGGTGCGCCGGACCGGTGCCTTGCTTGCCGCATCGACCGGCTTGACCGCACCTTCGCCCGGCGTGATCGGGCGGCGCGAGAAGTGGAATGCGCTCCATGCGCGGCCGCTGCGCAGCTTCCGCAGCGGCTCGACGCGTGCCGCCGCGTTCGTCGAGGCCTCGGTGGCCGCAGTCGACGCCGGGCTCGCGGCGGGCGTGGCCGGTTGGCGCGACGGCCGGTGGAAATGGCGCCCCGACGGGGATTGCGCGAGAAGTGCCGATGGCAGCGCGAGCAGGGCGATGAGGATCAGGCGGTGCATGTGATTCGAGGGGATTCTGGAGTACGGTATCACAGGTCCGAGGGTGGGGTCTTCGCGACCCGGAAGGAGCCCACCAGGGCGCGGATCCGCGCCATCTGGCCACCGACGGTCTTGGCGGTCGTCGCGAGCTGGTCGGTCGTCGCGGCGTTCCTCTGCACGGTCTCGCCGGCTTCCTGAACGGCCTTGAAGATCTCCTGCACGTTGACCTCCTGCGTCTCCGCGGCCTGGCAGATCTGACCGACCGCCGCCTCGACGTTGCGGTAGCAACCGACGACGTCGCCGAGGGTCGCCTCGACCCGGCTCGATAGGGCGGCCCCTTCCTCGGAGCGGCGCGCGGCGGTGCGCAGCATCTCGTTCGAGTCCTTGGCCGACTGGGCGCTGCGCTGCGCGAGGCTGCGGACCTCGTCGGCGACGACGCCGAAACCCCGGCCCGCGTCGCCGGCCCGCGCCGCCTCGACCGCGGCATTCAGCGCCAACAGGTTGGTCTGGAACGCGATGTCCTCGATCGTGCCGATGACCTTCGCCATCGCGTCGCTGTCGCTGCGGATCGCGGTCATCGCTGCGGCGAGCCGCTTGGTCTCGCTCGCGCCGTTGCCGGCGGCAGTGGTCGCCGCGGCGCTGTGCCCGCCCGCGGCCCGGGCATGCTTGGCCGTGCCGGCCGCCATGTTCGAGATCTCGCCGATGCTGGCGCTGATCTCCTCGAACGTCGCCGCCTGCCCGCTGATCGCCATCGCCAGGGTCGCCGCCGCGTCACCCAGCTGCGCCGCCTGCTGGTCCCCTGCGTCGCTGATCGCACGCATTTCGCCCACCAGCCCGGCCAGGGTGTCGACGAAGCCGTTGAACGAGTGCGCCGTCGCGCTCAGTTCGTCATTGCCACCGAGGGCGACGCGCTGCGTCAGGTCGGCATCGCCGCCGGCCACCTGCGCCATGCGCGTGGCCAACGCCGCGATGCGGCGGCTGGTCGACACCGCCAGCCAGCTCCCCAGCAGGACGATCGTCAACACCACCGCGGCCGTGGCGGCGATCTGCAGCCGCTGCGTGGACTCGGCGTCGGCGGTCGCCATGTCGCGCGCGGTCGCCACACGGCCGGCGCAGGTCGCCGCCAGCGCCTGCACCGTCGCCCCCAGCCCGATCGCCGCGTCGCTGTAGCCCGCCCGCATCACGACGAACAGCTGCAGCTGCTGCGCGTAGTCGAGGATCAGTCGCTCGTGCACTTCGGCTTCGCGCTGGTAGAGCGCCGCCAGCGTGATGGCACCGAACTCCGCCGGCGCGGCAACGGCGAAGGTCGGCGTCGCCAGCATCCGGTCCGCGGCCTCGCGTTGCTCCGCGAGTGCCGTTCGGATCGCCGCGAGGTTCGCCGCCGGCGCGCGGCCGGCCGCGAGCGTGCCCAGGGCCCGGGACGGGGCGAGCAGCGCGCTGCGGGTCTCCAGGGCGCCATCGGCGGCCGCCCCGACGGCGGCGAGCCCGCCGCGCCACGACACCTCGGCGTCGGGTTGGCCGGCGAGCTGCTCGACCGCCGCATCGCCGACCGCCTCGATGACCGTGCTGATCCGGTCGAAGGTGGCGGTGTGTTCGAGCAGCGCGGCGCGCGCCGCCGTGATGCGGTCGTTGCCGGCCAGCAGACCGCGCAACCGCTCACGATAGTTCGCGACGCCGGTCGCGAGCCCGGCCGACTCGTCGCCAGTGAGCATGCCGCTCGCCGCCACGGCCTGCAGCGCCGCGTCCATCGTCGCGTCGCTCGCGGTGACCGCGGCTCGGCTCTGCTCGACCGCGACGCCCGCGACGAGCCGTTCGACCGCCAGCAGCTGCCCCTGCACGGCGGCCTCGGTGTCGCGCGCCGCCGCTACGGCCCGGAATCCGGCGCCGCCGACGAACGTGAGGGCGTGCCGGGCGACGGCGGCGGCATACACCGCCATGCCGCCCACCAGCAGGGCCAGGCCGGCGACCGCGAAGTTGTTGGCGAGGATCTTGGTGCGGATCTTCATGGTCGATACTCGGTCCTCACAGGGACGCCTCGATGCGCAGCGTGCCGACCAGCGCATCCTCGAGGGTCGGGTCGCCACCGGGGTTCAGCAGCCACTGCAGGTCCGGCTTCAGACTCAGCGCGGGCGTCAGCTGCAGCTTGTAGAACAGCTCGATCGCGGTCTCGTCGCCATCGAAGCCGGCGCCCGCTTCGTCGGTCAGCACGGCGTGCGTGACCAGCAGGCCGAACACGTCGTCGTCGCGCCCATCGAGTGCCCCAGTCCAGGTCGCGCCGACCTCGACGTGCCGCGCGATCGCCGCGACGTTGGCATCGCCACAACCGACGTAGGCCATCAGGCCGATCCCCTGGCCATCCTCGGCGTCCGTTGGGTTCTCGCGCCACACCCGCTGGTCGAGGACCGCATACGCGCCGCTGGCACCGTGCTGCGTGCCGCCATCGAACCGATCGAAGTGTGCCGAGTGGTGGTAGCCGCCGATGGCGAGCCGGCCCGACCCCCAACGTTGGCCGCCGATCCAGCCATGACCGATCTCGAACACGGTCAGGTAGGCGTCGCCATCGTCGTCGTCGAAGAAGCCGCGCAGGCCATGCCGGCCGGTGCGCACGCCGTAGGCGCCGGCGCCGTCGAACACGCCGAGCCCGATGTGCCAGAACTCGTTCGGCGTCCAGAACAGGTCGAGCGACGTCGCCGGATCCGGATAGGTCGGATAGCCGACGATCGTCGGCGTGATCGCGGCGGACGAGTTGACGAATTCGCCGCCCTCCTCCGTGAATGCGAACTCGCTGTTGAAGTCGACCTTGCCGAACTTCACGCGCACCTGCTCAGAGACCCAGGTCTCGACCCACGCTTCGGCGAGCTGCTCGGTGTCGGGCGCCTGCAGGTTGCTGAAGCCCTGGATGTCGCCGACGTCGTCGCTCGGGTCGCGGCCCTGGATCGAATAGGCGTCGAAGTAGACGATCGTCCGCGGCAATCCGCACAGCCGTTCGAGGTCGAACGTCAGGTTCGCGTCGAGCAACGCGCCCAGCGTCGCGCGGTTGCGGGCGCCGCCGCGCCACGCCGCGGACCAGTCCCACACGAGGCCGCCGGCGAGTTCGATGCCGCGTTCCTCGAGCTCGGTGCGCAGGCCGCCCCAGTCGCCGGTCAGGCGTGTCCACTGCCACGGCGGTGCGCCGCCGATCCATTCGCGTGCCGAGGAGCCGTCATTCCCCGCGTCCTGGCCGACCAGCGGCAGCGTCGACAGCAGGACTCCGCTCGCCAAGGTGAACCGAGGTCTGCGCCGCCGATGCTGGTGTGGGGTGCAGGGCCGATCCGCGGCCGTGGCCAGCTCGAGTGGACTCCTCATGCGCCCGCGCTTTCGTCGCGCGCGGGCCAGGGTCTTGAGCGCCGTCAGCGCCAGAGCGCGGTGGCCAGCAGCGCGAACGCGACCAACAGCGCGACCAGTACGTACAGCCCCCGATGGCGCTGCGGCCTCGCCGGCGCACCGTCCTCGTCGGGAAGTTC
The DNA here is from genome assembly GCA_964392555.1 of uncultured candidatus Brocadiaceae bacterium. GTDB lineage: Bacteria > Planctomycetota > UBA1135 > UBA1135 > UBA2386 > CAYMRG01. Next base: position 583 of record CAYMRG010000061.1, on the reverse strand, counting down.
GACACTCGCGTAGTCGATCTCCTCGCCGTCGAGCCAGCCGGTGGCCGCATCGCTGCCACACTCGCGGCACACCTTGGCGCCGATGGCGACGTCGGCACCGCAGTGCGGGCAGGCGAACCATTCTCGGCGCGGCGCGCGCCGGCGTGGAGCTCGGCTCATGGCTGCTTCTCCAGGCGCAGGTAGTCGAGGCCGACCATGTGGCCGGGCTTCGCGTCAGGGTTCTTCCCTAGCAGTTCGAGGCGCAGTTCGACCTCGCCGGCCGGCAGGGAGATCACGCCGAATTCGCGCGGCCCACTGCTGCGGATCTGTCTGCTGTAGCCGTCGAACGGGGCGCCGACGGGTTGGCCGGCCAGCGACACCTGCACGATGCCGAAGTCCTCGGCCTGGACCAGCGCCGCGACCACGCGGTAGCGACCCGCGATCGCCACCGGCACCGCGAGCGTCAGCGCATCGCCGATCGCGCCACCGCGCCACCAGCGATGCGCGTCGCGCGAGAAGGTGCTGTCGAACACGCCGAGATCCTGCACCGACTGCTCGCCGCCGGAGCAGGCGACGACGCGCAGCAGCTCGCCTTCGAGCGCGT